>CAYNFA010000657.1:0-2877 GCA_964396345.1 uncultured Thalassobaculum sp. | reverse complement strand
GAGTAGATGGGGTGGCCGTCCGGATCCCGATAATAGACCACCGGCCCCGACCGCTGCGCCGACTGTTCGGCCGTGACGCTCCGACCGCCAAGCGGTTCGAAGGCGTGAGGAAGCGCAATGCCGCGATCCCCAGCCCAAAAGCCTACGATCCCTGCCGCAACCACGGCGGCGAAGGCGAGGCTCGATAGGGTGAGCCGCTTCACGGGACGGCCCGCAGTACCAACTCGTTCTCGAGCGTGCCGGTCTCGCCCTGAACCTTGGCTGCCAGCGATAGCCGCCACCCCCCGACCATCATCAGGTTTGTCGTGAATCGATAGACACCCGGTTCGGTAGGTGGCAGCGCCTCGATCGGCGCCGTCATCGTCGGCATGCCATCGGGCGCCATATCGACGCGGGTCGCGAAGATGATCGCGTCAGGGACCGCCGCTCCGGATCGCTTATCGATCAGGCGCACGGTGACGACGGCTCCATCGCCCAGCTTAACGGTGGCCTGAACCAGCCGGAACTCGTAGTCCGCGATCTCGGCGCGGGCGGGCGACAGGACTGCAACGGACATAACTGTGACGAGCGCGGCCGCGAGGCCGCAATTCATGAATTGCTGAAGCATGATCTGACTACCCAGGTACACCGGGGTGTCGTGCTCGCGCACGGCGTTCACCCGTAAAACAGGCTACGAAACCTCCCCGCGCCGGCAGGACCGGCGCGGGACCTATCGGCGCGAGGCGCCGGCGTGGTCCTAGGTTCGCGGAGGTCGAGCGGGCGGCGGCTCGCAGAGCGAGCGAAGCGGGTCGCTCCCGGACCGCATCAGGACAGCCACCATGCCGAAGTCGGGAACGGTGCCTTCGATCACCGGCGTGCCCGGCAGACAATTCGCCATGCAAGCTGCCATCAACGGACAGGACGCCGGGAAGTCCGGCGCTATTGACGGGTCATGTAGGCAGCAGGGCATCTCGCCTGTCATGGTCGACGACGCTTCGAGCGCACGCGCATTTGGAACGGCAGCGAACGGGCCGAAAACCAACCCAAACACGAGAAGGACCAGGACCTGGCCGATAAGTCGACGGCGCACCATCATGCTGAGCGTTATCGCACGGCCAAGTCATCGGAGAAAACAGCAGGCCGATCATTCACGCTCACGTCTGCGGCATTGCAAAGTGTCGCGATTGCCGGCGTCGATCGGAGCCGGCAGCTTGCAACCGCCCATCCCTGGCAGCGTGAGCAGGCGCTCCCCCACGCTCGACTCACCGCCGACGCAGCGTAAGCGGCTCCGCCAAACCCGCCCGTCAACCACAGAGGATCAGTGCCGACACGGCAAGGCCTCAGTCCGCGGCAATACCTCAACGCGCAGCAACACTCCGCGCCTGAATTTTTGCCAGAACTGGCCAAGGCCAGTTTCCCGGGATGAGATATCCCGGCTAGCCACGATGCGACCGCCTCACCCGAACGCTCAAACCCACGGCTCGGACACGATCCAGAGGCCCAGCAGCAGCATCGAGCCGAACAGCGCCTGCCGGAACCGCCGCTCGGACAACCGGCCCCGGATCCGCCTGCCGATCTCCATGCCGATCAAGGCCGGCGGCAGGGCGATCGCCGACAGCGCCGCCAGCTTCTCCGGGATCAGGCCGCGTCCCCCGAGCCCGGCGGCGAGCGCCAGGGTCGCCACCAGGAAAGTCAGCCCCATCGCCTGAACCAGCCGGTCGTGCGGCAATCCGAGAGCCTGCAGATACGGAACCGCCGGCATCACGAACGAGCCGGTCATGCCGGTCACAATCCCGGTGATAAGGCCCATGGCCGGCGACAGCGGCCGCTCCCATCGGCCGGGCGCCGGCCAAGGCGGCGCGGCCAGGCCGACCGCGCCGTATAGGGCGATCGAAACTCCGAGAACAGCGGTAAGTACCGACGTGGCGATCACCGTCAAGGCCGCGCTCGCCACCACGGTCGCTACCGCGAGCGCCAGTTGGAACGCCCAGAGTCGCCGCAACACGGCAAGAAGGCCGCCCCCGGCGAAGGCCTGCCACAAATTGGTGACCAGCGAGGGCAGCAACATGGCCGCGATCGCCGCCTCCAGGCCGAGGGTCGCGGTCAGCAGCGCCAGGGCACCGTCGTCGGCAGGCCGAGACCGAAGACACCCTTCACCGTCCCGGCCAGCATCAGCACGGCGGCGACGAGGGTAATGATGGCGGGGTCGAGCATTCCGGGGTCGGCCATGACGGTTACGATTGTCGCCGATGCGGCGACGGCGAAGGTTCGGCGGCGGCCGAAGCGTCAGCGCTCCTTCAGCATCTCGTAGTGCGGGATCCCATCCTCGTCATACGGACCCTTCAGGGCCCGGTATCCCAGGCTCTCGTAGAACTCCCGGAGATAGCCCTGGCCGTTCAGCCGGACCGCCGGGGATCCGAACCGCGCCAGGACGAAGCGGTGGCACTCCTCCATGACTGACCGGCCGAGGCCGCGGCCTCGGCCGAGGGCGGTCGTCAAGACCCGCCCGATCGCCGCCTCCGGGTAGTAGTCGCCCGGCGCGAACAGCCGGGCCGACGCCAGGATCGGCGCGTCCGCGGAATTGCCCGGCGCGCCGATCAGGTGCCAGGCAAGAGAATCCTTGCCGTCGATGTCGGGATACGGGCACGCCTGCTCGACCACGAACACGTCCTGGCGCGCCCTCAACAGCGCGTAAAGCTGGTCACGATCGAGATCCCCGAAGCGGTACCATCGCCATATCACCAGTCCCGACGAACCGGGATTGGCCGCCGGCCCGGTCACGGTCGGAGCGCCTGCAGGACGGGATTGCCGGACCGTGCGTCGATCACCGCGGTCAGCGGAACCAGAACGAATCCGGCGGCGCGTGCCCGTGGGATCCAGCCTTCAAGCACGCTCAGC
>CAYNFA010000656.1:0-2884 GCA_964396345.1 uncultured Thalassobaculum sp. | reverse complement strand
CGGTCGGCCGGTTGCTGGTTTCTGTCCCCCACCTATCTCCGGCACGTAGGGCACCTGGTCTACGCCGCGTCGCTGATCGAACAGCATCGACGTGGCGCCTTTACCGGGCCGCCGCCGGAAATCCTGGCCGGGCCGTCGCCGAACGCCACCCTGCTTGGGCTGTTCCGCGATCGCATCCTGTCTGCCGTGCCGGCGGGGACCCGCTACGTTGAAATGATCAGCGCGCGCAAGCGGCACCTGCGTTCCGACGGACGGGTGTCGACTATGAGCGAGACGGTCTCCGACGCCGCAACCGCCTGGGCAACCGAACGGCCGTTCGCCGACCTCCCCGCGAACGTCCGGGAGCACGGTGACCTGACGCTGGCCGGGTTGGGTGTCCCCCGCGACGCGCCGGTGGTGACGCTCCACGTGCGCCAGCCCGGCTACAACCACCACATTGCCTGGGATATGGGGTTGCGCGACGCCCGCATCGCCGACTACCGCGCCGCGATCGACTACCTTGCCGGTACCGGCACCTACGTGGTGCGCCTCGGCGATCCGAGCATGGCGCGGGCCGAGCCCCATGAGCGGCTGATCGACTACCCGTTCACGGATGCGAAGTCTGACGTGTTGGACGTCTACCTCGCCGCACGCTGCCGCTTCCACATCGGCACCTCCTCCGGCATGTCCTTCGTGCCGCTGCTGTTTGGCCGTCCGACGCTGTTCACCAACTGGATTACGCTCGCCCACATGGTCTGCTCACCGAATGTCGTCACCTTGCCGAAGCTGCTTCTCGACAGTTCCGGGGTGGTCGTGCCGATGGCCGTCTGGTGCGAGCGCCATCCCAGTCTTCTGGAGCGGCCGGACGTCGACCTGCATGGTCTGTCCTTCATGGACAACGAGCCCCAGGACATCCGCGACGCGGTCGAACTGATGGATCGCCACATCGATCCCGCCAGCGGCCGCCTGGCCCTGCCGGCGGCGACCTGCGCCGCCTCGCAGGCGCTGTTCGCAGCATCGCCGCTGCGTACCCGGCCACAGATCGCTCCGGCTTTCTGGCAGAAGCACTATGCCTGAGCCCCGCGCGGCTCGAACACCAGCTTCGGATTGGGGTCGTTCGGGTCAGGCTCCACCTCGATGACACCCGCAACCGGCCGCAACCCGCTGTCGGTGAGTTGTCGAGCGGACCAGTCAGCGGACGGGAAGTGAGCGAACAACTCCTCGCCGCGCCGGCCGTATTGCGCGACGAGGTGCGGATGATACTCGATCACGAACACGGTTCGCCGCCGCGCGATCAGCCGGCGCGCTCCGTCCAACACGCCGATCTCGTGCCCCTCGACATCGAGCTTGACGACGGTCGGCATCAGGCCGTCGCCGTCGAAAAGGTCGTCGAGAGCGACGGTCGGCACGAAATCGTCGAGCAATGAGTGCGGGTTGACGGCCTTCGGGCGACCGAGCGCTCCTTCCAGCTGGGCGCCGGGCGACGCCTCGGCGCGCTTGACCGTGGAGATGCCGGCCGTCGCCGACGCCCCGACGTTCATCGGGCGAATCAGGTCGAAGCCGTTCAGGGCCGCCATCTGTTCGATCAGGGGGATCAGCTCGCGCTGCATTTCCAGCGCGAACACCGATGCCCCGGTCGCGGCCGCCATGGCGCTGATGTAGCCGACATGAGCGCCGACATCGACGAAGATCGTCCGCGGCCCGAGACGCGGGCGCAGATACCCGATCAGCGCCCGCTCGTAAGCGCCGCCGCTTTCGTCGACCAACTTCTTGAAAGCGACCGCCGCCGGCTCGCTCAACGGCATGTGGATGGCTTGGCCGGTGTCGGTGCGCGCCGTCCACATTGCCGGCTTGCCGTAGCGGGCGGCCCGGGTCTTCAGGTACTGCACGACGTGCGAGATCCGCGCCGACACGTACCACAGCTCGTTCGATCGCGAGCCGAGGATCTCGGCGAACCGCACCATCCGGGAAGCGGCCACCAAGTCGGCGCGCGATTCCGGTGGCCAGACCGACATCAGCAGGAGGTTGGCGTTGTTCGGCCGCTGCACGGCGAACTGCTTTGCCTGCTCGCGGTTCTGTATGTCCACCATGGCTTTCGTCCTCAGGTCACGCGTCATTCTAGCAGACGGCGGGGAGGCGGCGAGACAGCGGGGCTTCAGCGCTGCCGGTAACGTCGGTCCCAGAAGCGGGGCGGGACCTGTGGGCGTTTCGGGAAGCCGGCCCGGGCGAAATCCCGGTCGGAGGCCGCAAACGTTCCGTCCGGGAACCGGAATTGCCCCGTCGCTTCGTCGATGTGGGAATCCACGAAGCGGACCGCGTCCAGGATGTCGTCATCGTCGTTGTCCTCGAGCCACGCGCCGAGCATCTCGAGATCGGTGGCCGAGGCGGCGTGGCGGTGTCGCGCGACGAGGGCCTCCAGCGGCACCACCGCGTTTCGAAGGTCTCGGTGCACCTTGAACAGGGTGACGACGGAGCGCGGGTCGAGGGCGTGGTCCATCGGCGCGTAGTTGGTGAACAGGACGGGCCGGCCGAACAGCATCGGAACGAAGGACATCCCCGAGGCGGTGCCGAGGTGGAACCTGCAGCGGGCGGCGATGTAGACGTCCATCCAGTCGGATTTCAGGGGCGAGTGGGCGTAGTCGAACAGCGCCATGGCTCCGGGGGCCGGTGTCATCGAAGGGTCGCCGAGGCGAATCACCCGGATCCCTCGGTCTGCCAGATAGGCGACTGCCGGTGCGTAGCTGGCGATCTCAGCATCGCGGATGTTGAGGGCGTTGGCGTGGGCGGCATACCAGCCCGGCTGGCGGACGTGCAGTGAAACGATCGGGGCGTCGGATAGAATCCCGACGGAGGCGAGCGCGACGTCGCCGCGCCGCCAGGTCTCGGGATCGACGGTCAGGGGCGG
>CAYNFA010000655.1:0-2884 GCA_964396345.1 uncultured Thalassobaculum sp. | reverse complement strand
CGCGCTCGCCAGGATAGAGGCGGAAGTCGGGATGCGCTTCGGCGACCCCGCCAACCCGCTGCTGGTGTCGGTGCGCTCCGGCGCCCGGGCCTCGATGCCGGGCATGATGGACACGGTGCTGAATCTGGGCCTGAACGACGCCACCGTCGCCGGCCTCATCGAGCGCTCGGGCGACCGCCGGTTCGCCTACGACAGCTACCGCCGCTTCATCCAGATGTACTCCGATGTCGTGCTCGGCGTGGACCACTACCACTTCGAGGAACTGCTGCACCTGGCGAAGGAGGAGAAGGGCGTCGATCTGGACACCGACCTCGACGCCGACGACCTCGCCGGCCTGACCCAGCAGTACAAGAACAAGGTGCAGGACGAGACCGGACAGCCGTTCCCCGAGGACCCGCGCGACCAGCTCTGGGGCGCGGTCGGCGCGGTGTTCGGGTCCTGGATGAACCAGCGCGCGATCGTCTACCGCAAGCTGAACTCGATCCCCGAGAGCTGGGGCACCGCGGTCAACGTCCAGGCCATGGTGTTCGGCAACATGGGCTCCGACTGCGCCACCGGCGTCGCCTTCACCCGCGACCCCTCGACCGGCGAGAACGTGTTCTACGGCGAGTTCCTGGTGAACGCCCAGGGCGAGGACGTGGTCGCCGGCATCCGCACGCCGCAGCAGCTCACCGTCGTCTCCAAGCGCGCCCAGGGCTCCGACCTGCCGGCCATGGAAGAGGTGATGCCGGAGGTGTTCGGCCAGCTCTGCGAGGTCCGCGAGACGCTGGAGCGGCACTACCGCGACATGCAGGACATCGAGTTCACGGTGCAGCAGAAGAAGCTGTACATGCTGCAGACCCGCAGCGGAAAGCGCACCGTGCAGGCCGCCCTGCGGATCGCCGTCGAGATGGCGGCCGAGGGCCTGATCACCCAGGGCGAGGCGGTGTCGCGGATCGACCCGCGCGGTCTCGACCAGCTGCTGCACCCGACCCTAGACCCCGACGCCGAGCGCAAGGTCGTCGCCAAGGGCCTGCCGGCGTCGCCGGGTGCCGCGTCCGGCAAGGTGGTGTTCTCCTCCGACGCCGCCGAGGCCGAGGCCCGCAAGGGTGAGCGGGTGATCCTGGTCCGGATCGAGACCAGCCCCGAGGACATCCACGGCATGCACGCCGCCGAGGGCATCCTGACGACCCGCGGCGGCATGACCAGCCACGCCGCGGTGGTCGCCCGCGGCATGGGCCGGCCGTGCGTGTCCGGCGCCGGGCAGATCCGCGTCGACTACGCCACCGGCACGTTCTTCGTCGGCGACGTGACGGTGACGGTCGGCGACCGGATCACCATCGACGGCGGCACCGGCGAGGTCATGCTGGGCGAGGTCGCGACCGTGCAGCCGGAGCTGTCGGGCAATTTCGCGACCATTATGGAATGGGCCGACTCGATGCGGCGGATGCGGGTTCGCAGCAACGCCGAGACCCCGGCCGACGCCCGGGCGGCGCGCGAGTTCGGTGCCGAGGGCATCGGCTTGTGCCGCACCGAGCACATGTTCTTCGAGGGCGACCGGATCGTCGCCATGCGCGAGATGATCCTGGCGTCCGACGAGAAGGGGCGGCGGGCCGCCCTCGCCAAGCTGCTGCCGTACCAGCGCCAGGACTTTGTCGAGCTGTTCCGGATCATGGCCGGGCTGCCGGTCACCATCCGCCTTCTGGACCCGCCTCTGCATGAATTTTTGCCGCACACCGACGCCGAGATGGCGCAGGTGGCGGCGGGCTCCGGGCTGTCGGTCGAGACGGTCCGGCGGCGCTCGCTGGAACTCAAGGAATCCAACCCGATGCTCGGGCATCGCGGCTGCCGGCTGGCGATCACCTTCCCGGAGATCTGCGAGATGCAGGCCCGGGCGATCTTCGAGGCCGCCGCCGAGGTCGCGGGCGGCGAGGGCACGCCGCCGGTCCCGGAGGTGATGATCCCGCTCGCCGCCACCGACAAGGAGATCTCGATCCTGAAGGCGATCATCGACCGGGTCGCCGGCGAGGTGCAGGCCGCCAGCGGCATCGCCGTCGAGTACATGGTCGGCACCATGATCGAGCTGCCGCGCGCCGCCCTGCAGGCCGGCAAGATCGCCGAGGTCGCCGAGTTCTTCAGCTTCGGCACCAACGACCTGACCCAGACCACCTATGGCCTGTCGCGCGACGACGCCGGCTCGTTCCTCAAGGACTACGAGGACAAGGGCATCGTCGAGACCGACCCGTTCGTCAGCCTGGACCAGGAGGGTGTGGGCGAACTGGTGCGGATCGCGGTCGAGCGCGGTCGCAAGACCCGCCCCGACATCAAGCTCGGCATCTGCGGCGAGCACGGCGGCGATCCGGCCTCGATCGGCTTCTGCGAGGAGGTCGGCCTCGACTACGTCAGCTGCTCGCCGTTCCGCGTCCCGATTGCCCGCCTGGCGGCGGCCCAGGCGACGATCGCGCACCAGAAGCTGGCCGCCGAGTAGCGCGGACGCCCTTTATCGGCCTGCGGTCTCGCCTTAGCCTCGGCACCATGGTGATCGACGCCACGCGGAGGCTCGCATGAAGATCGACGAGGACAAGGTCGACGACGCGGTTCTGGCGCTGCTGCAACTGACGCTGCATCAGGGTTTCCGGGCCTGGAAGGGCCACGACTGGGACGCGCTCGGCCGCCTGCACGACAATGGCATGATCTCGGACCCCGTCGGCAAGGCGAAATCGGTGTGGCTGACCGAGGAAGGCTTGAAGCGCTCCGAGGAGCTGTTCCGGCGGCTGTTCGCGAAGACGGAGTGAGGGGGAACGCCCGCTGGCTGGCGGGTTCCGCCTTCGGCAAGCCGCCGTCGCTCGGTGGGCCCCGGATAGCCGCGGCTTCGCCACGGCTTCCGGGGTGATGGGTGGACGGC
>CAYNFA010000654.1:0-2884 GCA_964396345.1 uncultured Thalassobaculum sp. | reverse complement strand
AACACGCTGCGCGCCATCTTGATGGTGGAGGCTTGGCCGATTCGGTCGCCGACCACCTCCAGGGTCATGCCGAACGGCGCCAGCCGCTCCGCCGCCTCGGCCGCCGCCGGCCCGGCCAGCAGCATCGGGACCTTGTGGCCGCGCCCCGGCACGGTGTCCATGACCGCCACGTCGACGTAGTGGACGCCCGGGTGGTGCGCCGCCACGACGGCCGAGGCCTTCACCTTCTTCGCCGGCGAGCAGGAGTTGAGGTCGAGATACAGCTGGCCGGCGCGGAGATGCGGGGCGGCCGCCGTCGCTGCCTCCAAGGCCCGCTCCGAGGTGACCGTCGACAGCACCAGATCGGCCTCGGAGACCGCCTCGGCCGGGCTGGCGCAGGGGGTCGCCGGCACCGCCGCTGCGCGGTCGGCCCAGCCGTCGCGCCGGGCCGGGTCATCCATCAGGATGTCGTAGGCCGCCACCGACGCCGCCCCGGCGTCCAGCAGCCCGCGGGCGATCAACGGCCCGGCCTCGCCGAAGCCGATGAAGGCGAAGCGCGGCGAGTTCCGGGCCATCGCGATCAGCCCTTCTTGCCGGGCTTAAGCTTGGTGGCGTTGGCCCGCTCGTAGTATTCGATCGAGACCTCGTGATCGACGCCGGGCAGCTGCTCCGAGGCCTGCGTCCAGATCTCGTTGAGGGTGTGCAGCAGCGGCGCGAACGCCTCCTGATCGCCAGCCAGCCCGGATGCGATGCCAATGTCCTTGGCCATCAGCGCGGCCGAGAAGCCGGAGCCGTACTTACGGTTCAGGACGCGCTGGTGGAACTTGGTCTCGGTCGAGTTGTTACGGCCGGTCGAGACATTGATGATGTCGATCATGGTGCCGGGATCGAGTCCGAATTTCTGGCCGACGATCAACGCCTCGTTGGCGGCGGTCAGGCCAACCGCCGAGAGGTAGTTGTTGAGGCACTTCATGGCGTGCCCGCAGCCGAGCGAGCCGCAGCGGAAGACGTTCTTGCCGGTTGCCTGGAATACCGGCATGACCTTGGCGATCGCTGCCTCGTCGCTGCCGCCGACCATGATCGACAGCGTTGCCGCGTCGGCGCCGGCGGTCCCGCCCGAGACCGGAGCGTCGATCAGGGTCACGCCGAGTCGGTGCAGTTCGTCGCCGAGCGCGCGGGTTCCGGTCGGTGCCGACGAGCTCATGTCGATGACGATGGCGCCCGGCTTGAAGCCGTCGGCCAGGCGGTCGCCATCGCCGAGGCAGACCTTGCGGACGATCTTGCCGTCCGGAACGATCGTCACGATCACGTCCGACACTTCGGCCAGAGCTTTCAGCGTGGGCGCGCGCCGGGCGTCGAACTCCTCGGCGAACTTGCCCATGCGGCCCTGATCGACGTCGTACACCACGATGTCGATGCCGGCGCGCTTGGCGTTGCGGGCCATCGGCCAACCCATGTTGCCGATGCCGATCCAGCCAACGGTAATATCCGCCATGGCGGCGTACTCCTTCAGAGTCCAGGGGTCAGATGTCGAGTTCCTTGAACACTTCCCAAGCGTTGCGGAAAGCGTCGATCGCCGCCGGCACGCCGCAGTAGATGGCGGTCTGCAGGAACACCCCGTGGATTCTTGAGACCGGCCTCGAACGTCGCCTTGTCCATGGGAATCCCTCCGGAGTGTATACAATGGCTCGCCGGAGGGTAGACCGCCAGCGGGACGGTCGCCAAGGTGCCGCGTCGCCACGGGTGCCGTGTCGCCGGGTCGCAATGTGCCACCGACGGAGTGGCGAGTGGGGAGTCCGGTTCGCGCTGCGCTTGGCCGGGATGACGACAGGGTGGGGAGGCGCGCGCTCTTTGCCTCGGACCCTCCCGACACTGTCGTCATCAAGTCGGTGATCGGCGCTCCTCTCCCTCGTCGTCGTCCCGGACCGGACCGATGGGGGTGGGCGGAGGCGCGCGGACAGCGGGTATGTCGGCCTTGCGCTATCCTGGCGAGGGCGGGTTTGCGACGGCGGCTTCCCGGACCTAGGTTAAAGGCTGGCCTCACGATCGGAGTTCATCATGGCCCCCGACGACGGCCGCCGCAGCGACGGCCCAGCAAACGATCGGCCGACGGGTTCGGCGCGAGAGAGCGTCCCGCTGGAGGCGATCTACGCGGTGCGGTTGCGCGGCCTGACGGTCGACTTCCGGATCGGCGTGCATCCCCACGAAATCGGGTCTGCCCAGCGCGTCCGGGTCGACGTCACCGTCGAGGTGATGCGCCCGGACGGCGGCTTCCACGAAGACTACCGCCGGGTCTACTGCTACGAGCGGCTGGCCAAGGGTATCCGGGCGCTCGCGGCGGGCGGCCACATCCGGCTGGTCGAGACCCTGGCCGACCGGATCGCCGAATTGGCGCTGGCCGACCCGCGCGCCCGCCGCGCCGAGGTCACGGTCGAGAAGCTGGACGTGTTTCCCGACGCCGAGGGCGCCGGGGTGACGGTGACATTGCGGCGAGACGGCTGAACGCGCTTGGCGCCCCGCGCAAGAACCGGAGTGATCGTCGGCTCGGCGTTCCCTAGGGTCTGGGAACAGGGTCTGGGCAACGCGACCGCAGCCGGGGGCATCCGATGACCGAAATTCCTTCCCGCGTTGCCGGCCTGGACTGGCAGCGCATCCACGGCGACCTCGACCGCTGGGGTGCCGCGACGACCGGACCGCTGCTGACCGCGGAGGAGTGCCGCAGCCTGACGGCGGCGTATGGCGACGACCCTCGGTATCGAAGCACTGTCGTCATGGCTCGACACGGTTACGGCAGCGGCGAATACCGTTACTTCGCCTGCCCGTTGCCGGAGCTTGTCGCCGGGCTGCGGGCGTCGCTCTACCCGCCGCTGGCGGCGATGGCGAACCGCTGGGCCGAGCGGTTCGG
>CAYNFA010000653.1:0-2900 GCA_964396345.1 uncultured Thalassobaculum sp. | reverse complement strand
CCCCGCCAGAGCGACACCCCAGCCTTACGTACACCCGGGTCCACGACGAGCGCCGGACCGGCGAGATGACGCCCGACCGGCTCGGCCAGATCTGGATGGACATCCAGACCGAGAGCCTGGGCCCGGCGTTCCGCTTCGACGACGGCTATAAGACCTTCTGGTCGTATATCCCGCACTTCGTGCACTCGCCGTTCTACGTCTACGCCTACGCGTTCGGCGACTGCCTGGTGAACTCGCTGTACGCGGTGTTCCAGGACGCCGAGGCCGGGTTCGCCGACAAGTACCTGGAGATGCTGGCCGCCGGCGGCACCAAGCGGCACAAGGAACTGCTGGCGCCGTTCGGGCTCGACGCCTCGGACCCGGCGTTCTGGGACCGTGGCCTGCAACTGGTGGAGAGCATGATCGACGAGCTCGAGGCCGGCCCCGCGCCGACGCGATAGACCGTCGCTACAGGCCGACGCTGCGGAACGCCTTTTCGAGGGCGCGGAACGCCAGCTGCATCGAGGCGTGGCGGTTGGCGAAGGCACGCGCCGGCTCCAGCGCCGCCAGCTCGCCGAAGCCACCGGTCGGCGGCGGCCCGCCGCGGGAGAGCATCGCCTCCAGTTCGGCGGCGGCCCGGCGCACCTCGGCGACCGTCGAGCCGACCACCGCCGCACCCACCACCGAGGCGGCGGCGCTGCCGAGGGCGCAGGCCTCGACCCGCTGGCCGTAATCGGTGACGCGGTCGCCGTCGAGCGCCACCTGCACGGCGATGCGCGACCCGCAGGCCCGGCTGCGGGCCGATCCGCTGGCGGTCGGCGACGCCAGCACGCGACCGTCGCGGGCGATGCTGGCGGCAAGCTCCAGCAGGCGGTCCTGGTAGACGGCGTCGAGAGTGGTGGTCACCGTCGCCTCGTCCGTCACGCGGCCGCGTCGATCTCGGCCCGGGCCCGGCCCTTGATGGCCGTCAACATGGCGCCGAGGCCGTTCTTGCGGGTCGGCGACAGATGCGAGTCGAGCCCGATGGCGGCCACGAAGTTTGGCTCGGTGGCGACGATCTCCTCGGGCGTGCGGTCGGAGTAGACCCGCAGCAGCGCGGCGATGATGCCGGAGACGATGGCGGCGTCGCTGATGGCGTGGAACACCAGCCGGCCGTCGCGCTTCTCGCCGACCAGCCAGACCTGGGACTGGCAGCCCTTCAGCTTGAACTCGTCGCGCCGGTACTCGTCCGGAAACGCCGGCAGCTTGCGGCCGAGGTCGATCAGGTACTGGTAGCGCTCCATCCAGTCGTCGAAGAACGCGAACTCGCCGATCAGCTCCTCCTGCTCCTCGGCGGGCGACGGGCGGCTCGTGGCGGTGGCATCCATGCGGCGGCGGTCCTCCTCGCCCCTCAGGTGGCGCGGAACGCCGCGGCTGTCAACGCGGCACGCGCCCGGCGACAAACCGCCTCAGGTCAGGGCGCCGCGCGCCGCCACCGGCCACAGGCATTCGACGATGCCGGCTTCCAGGCCGCCGCGCACGCCGACGTACCAGTCGTGCAGGTTGACCGTCGGGTCAACGTGGCCCGGCACCAGCCAGACCCGGTCGCCGAGCGACAACCGCGCGGCACCGGCGCCGAGCGACAGCTTGCCGTGCTCGTCGGACGCCCCGGCGTAAGTGGTGTCGGAGCGCTTCCAGACGGTCGGCAAGCCGGAATCGATGGCCGACGCCTTGTGGCCGGCGTCGACCACGGCGCGGCCGGGGGCCGAGGCGCTCATCACCGTCGCCGCCACGAACAGCGCGTGGTCGAACTCGCCGCGCTCCTCGCCGGTCTCGTCGAGGTTGCGGCCGTAGTCGGCGTCCATGAAGCAGTACGAGCCCGGCTGCAGCTCGTTCCACAGGCCGGTCTCGGTCTCGAACCGGAAGCTGCCGGTGCCGGCGCCGCCGATGGTGCGGCACTCGAGGCCCGCCACCCCCAGTTTTTCGGTGGTGAGCTGGACCGCCTGGGCGGCGGTCTGGATCGCCGCCCGGCGCTCGCGATGGCCGCGGATGTGCTGGGCGGAGCCGTGATAGGCCTGCAGGCCCTCGAAGCTGAGCCCCGGGGTGTCGGCGATCAGCTTGGCGAGGTCGACCGCCGGGGCGCCGGGGGCGGTGCCGCAGCGCGCCGCGCCGACGTCGATCTCGACCAGCACGTGCAGGTCGACCTGGGCGCGCCGGGCGGCCTCGCCGTAGGCCCTGACCTGGGCGGGATCGTCGGTGCACACCCCGATCCAGGCGCGCCGGGCCAGCGCCGCCAGCCGCGCCAGCTTGTGGGCGCCGACCACCTGGTTCGACACCAGCACGTTGTGGATCCCGGCGTTCACCAGCACCTCGGCCTCGCCGACCTTCTGGCAGCACTGGCCGACGGCGCCGCGCGCCATCTGCTGGTGCGCCACCGCCGGTGATTTGTGGGTCTTGGCGTGCGGCCGCACACGGATGCCGGTGTCGTGGGCGAATCGCGCCATGCGATCCAGGTTGCGCTCGAAGGCGTCGAGGTCGATCACCAGGGCCGGCGTGTCGATGGCGTCGACCGGATCGCCGACGCGGGCGGGGGGCGGGGTGGTCATCACGGTCTCCTGATAGCGCGGCAAAGGCGAAGCGAGCATAGCGCCGGAATCGACTCCCGCCAGAGCGACTTTGGCGGCCGGGCTCGGCTTTCAGCCGGCGAACACCGGATCGATCGCGGTCATTCGCCGACCCCGAACGCCTTCAGCAGCCGTTCGGCAGCCAGCGCCGGCGTCGTTTCGCCGGTCGCCACCGCCGCCTCCAGCGTGCCGGCCTCGGCCCGAACCGCCGGCGAGCGCTCGAGCGCCGCCGTCAGCCGGTCGCGCACCATCGCCCACATCCAGCGCACCTGCTGGCCGGCGCGCTTGGCGGCGAAGGCGTTGGACGCGCCGACCCGC
>CAYNFA010000652.1:0-2907 GCA_964396345.1 uncultured Thalassobaculum sp. | reverse complement strand
GCTCCGGCTGTGGCGGCACGCGCGGCGGGAGGGCCCGGCGTGAGCGAGGCCTGGCTGCTGATCGTGCTGACCCTGGACGCCACAGTGCGGGTGGCCGCGCCGCTGATCCTGGCCGCCATGGCCGGGCTGTTCAGCGAACGCTCGGGCGTCATCGACATCGGGCTCGAGGGCAAGATGCTGGCCGGCGCCTTCGCCGCCGCCGCGACCGCCGCGGTCACCGGATCGCCCTGGCTGGGTCTGCTGGTGGCGATCCTGGTGGCCTGCAGCCTGGCGCTGCTGCACGGCCTCGCCTGCATCACCTACCGCGGCAACCAGGTGGTCAGCGGGGTGGCGATCAACGTGATGGTGGCCGGGCTGACCGTGGTGCTCGGCATCGCCTGGTTCGACCAGGGCGGGCAGACTCCACCGCTCGCCCAGACGGCACGGTTCGCGCCGCTCGAGCTGCCGTTTGCCGACCTGGCGCACGGCATACCGGTGGTCGGCCACGTCTACCACGAGCTGCTGAGTGGCCATAACGCCCTGGTCTACCTCGCCCTGGCCGCCGTTCCGGCGACCTGGTGGATGGTCTATCGTACCCGGTTCGGGCTGCGCCTGCGCGCCGTCGGCGAGACCCCGGCCGCCGTCGACACGGCCGGCGTGTCGGTGAACTGGCTGCGCTACCGCGCGGTGCTGATCGCCGGCGCCCTGTGCGGCGTCGCCGGCGCCTACCTCTCGACCGCGCAATCGGCGGGTTTCGTGCGCGACATGACCGCCGGCAAGGGCTACATCGCGCTCGCCGCGCTGATCTTCGGCAAGTGGCGGCCGGTGCCGGCGCTGCTCGCCTGCCTGCTGTTCGGCTTCCTCGACGCCGGCGCGACCCGCCTGCAGGGCATCGAGATCCCCGGTATCGGGCAGGCCCCGGTGGCGCTGATCCAGGCGCTGCCCTACGCCTTGACGGTGATCCTGCTGGCCGGCTTCATCGGCAAGGCGGTGGCCCCGAAGGCGATCGGCCTGCCCTACGTGAAGGAGCGCTGAATGCCGGAGACCGACGCTCTCGACGCCGCCGTAACCGCGATCCGGACCGCTGCGCCGGCCGCCGCGCCCCGGGTCGGGATCGTGCTGGGGTCCGGGCTGGGCGCCGTCGCGGACACGGTGGCGGCGGCGGTCGACATCCCGTACGCCGCAATTCCCGGCTTCCCGCAGCCGGGGGTGCCGAGCCACGCCGGCCGGCTCCGGCTCGGCACGATGAGCGGCGTTCCGGTCGCCGTGCTGCAGGGCCGAGCCCACGCCTACGAGGGGCACGGCCTCGCCGACGTGGTGCGGCCGGTGCGCACCCTCGCCCGGCTCGGCTGCACCGCGGTGATCCTTACCAACGCCGCCGGCAGCCTGCGCCGGGAGGTCGCGCCCGGTCGGCTGATGCTGATCACCGACCACCTCAACGGCACCGGCCTGAACCCGCTCGCCGGGCCGAACGAGGCGGCCCTCGGCAAGCGCTTCGTCGACATGACCGAGGCCTATGACGCACGGCTCCGCGAGCGCCTGCGCGCCGCGGCCGCGGCCGAAGGGATCCCCCTTGCCGACGGCGTCTATTACTGGGCGCAGGGCCCGAGCTTCGAGACGCCGGCCGAGATCCGCGCCTTCCGCGGTCTCGGTGCCGACGCGGTCGGGATGTCGACGGTGCCGGAGACGATCGCGCTGCGCCACATGGGGGTGCGGGTCGCCGCGATCTCCGGCATCACCAACCTGGCCGCCGGCATGGTCGCCGGATCGGCGCTCGACCACGCCGAGACCATGGCTCAAGGCTCGGCCATGGCCGGCAACCTGGCCCGCCTGCTCGCCCGCTTCCTCGACGGATGGACCGATGACGTCTGACCCACTCGCCGGCATCGCCGCCCGGGCGATCGCCTGCCTCGACCTGACGTCGCTCAACGATGATGACGACCACGGCCGGATCGCCCGGCTGTGCGCTCGCGCGGTCACGCCGGCCGGCCCGGTCGCGGCGGTCTGCGTCCACGCGGCCTTCGTGCCGCTCTGCCGGCGGGCGCTTGAGGGCAGCGGCGTGAAGATCTGCACCGTGGTCAACTTCCCGCACGGGCGCGAGGATGCCGTCGGAGTGGCCGCCGATACCCGCGCGGCGGTCGGCGACGGCGCCGACGAGATCGATGTGGTGCTTCCCTACCAGGCGTGGCTGTCCGGACGCACCGCCAACGCGCGGGCGGTGCTGGACGCGGCGCGCCAGGCGGCCGACGGGCGCACGTTGAAGGTGATCCTGGAGACCGGGCGGCTGCTCACGGCCGACGCCATCGGCTCGGCGGCCGAGGCGGCGATCGCCGCCGGCGCCGATTTCCTGAAGACCTCAACCGGCAAGACCCCGGTGTCGGCGACGCTGGAATCGGCGCATCTCCTGCTGGAGGCGGCTGCACGGGCGAACCGGCCGGTCGGCGTCAAGGTGGCGGGCGGGGTTCGGACCACGGCGCAGGCGGTCGCGTATCTCCGCCTTGCCGACCGCGTGCTGGGCAGGGCGGTAGGGCCGGATCACTTCCGTTTCGGGGCCAGCGGGCTGCTCGATGCCCTGCTCGCGGACCGCGGGTCGGCCAGCGAAGCGCCGGCGTCCCGCGGCGGCTACTGAGCGCGAGGCCACCGATTCCGCAACGACGGCGAATTGGGCACTCTTGCAGCGCCGCGACGGTTGTCACACCTAGAGACCGACGGCTTGGCGACGGCGATTACCCCGCACGGGAGGGGACGGGGCGCCGCAGCCTGCCATAGCAGGGAGACGCAGGATCGTGAAATCCGACGCGCATTGGACCCTCGATGATATCCCCTGGGATTCCTTCGATCGGCCGAAGGTCGAACCGGACCAGTTGGCCATCATCAAGGCCGCCGCCATGGTGGGCGACTGCGGCACGGTCTCCACCCTGCTCGAGG
>CAYNFA010000651.1:0-2938 GCA_964396345.1 uncultured Thalassobaculum sp. | reverse complement strand
CGGCTGACACGGCGAGGGTAAGACGGGGCGGCTGCGGCATGGGGCCGTTTTCCGCCCGCCCCTTGACCAGGGACGGCCGCGACCCGACACTTTGAGCGACTGACCGCTCGACGCCGCCGATGAGGGGGGCCGCTTCGGCCGGCGTTCGGTCGCCCACCGCCTTCGCGGAGGTTTGCCGTGCGCCCCAACGAGGCCCCGTCCGATCGGAGCTCTCCCCAGCCCTCCGCCCGCGTCGCCCGCAAGCTGGCGATGGCCCGCGCGGTCGTCGGCTGGGAACGCCTCTGGCCATCGCTGTGGCTGCCGGTATTGCTGGTGTCGGCCTTTCTGGGTCTGGCGATGCTTGGGGTTCCGGGCGCGATCGGGGAGGTCACCGGCGGATGGGGGCACCTGGCGCTGCTGATCGCCTTTGTCGCCGCGCTGCTGTGGAGCGTCCGGCGCGGGATCGTGCGCTGGCAGCCGGCGGCGGCCGCCGACGCCACCCGCCGGCTGGAGCGCGACAGCGCGCTGGCGCACCGCCCGGTCTCGGGGCTGGCCGACCGGCTGGCCGGCACCGGCCGGGATCCGGTGGCGCGCGCGCTGTGGGATGCGCATCGCCGCCGCCAGGAGGAAAGCCTGTCCAACCTGCGCGTGGCGCCGCCTGAACCGGCCATGGCGCGTCTCGATCCGTTCGGCATGCGCGCCGCCGTGGGTCTCGTGGTCGTTGCCGGCCTCGCGGTGGCGGCGCCCGATCCGTTCGGGCGCGTCGCCGACGCGTTCCAACCGACGCTGAGCCCGCTGGTCGAGAGCGTGCCGGCTACCGTCGACGTCTGGATCAACCCGCCGGCCTACACCGGCCGGCCACCGATGATGTTGGCCCGGGCCGGCCAGCCGATCGGCGGCCCGACCGTGGTCGGCGCGGCGGAAGGCTTCGGCTCGACGCCGCAGCGGCTGGCGGTGCCCACCGGCTCGGTTCTTCTGGCCAAGGTCAATGGCGGCGAAGGCACCCCGGATCTGGCGCTTGCCACGCGCGACGGCGAGGCGGTGACGCCGTTCGAGCCGGTCACCGACCAAGCCTACCAGATCGAGACCGCGATCACCGCCGGCACCGCGCTGTCGATCCGCCAGGACGGCGAGGAATTGGCCGGCTGGACGATCACCGTCCTGCCCGACCTGAAGCCGACCGTGGCCTTCGCCGACGACCCGCAGCCGACCGAGCGGGCGGCGCTGATGATCCACTACACCGCCAGCGACGACTATGGCCTGGCCGGGGTCGAGGCCCGGATCCAGAGGCTCGACGCCGATGGGGCCGCTACCGGCGAAGAGCCGCTGGTGCTGGCGATGGCGCTGCCGGGCAATGGTCTGGAGGCGGCCGACGCCAAGGATTTCCACGACCTGACACCGCATCCGTGGGCCGGTCAGCCGGTCGAGATCGTGCTGGTGGCCCGCGACCAGTCGGGACAGGAGGGCGCAAGCGAGCCGGTCAGCATTTCCCTGCCGGAACGTCAGTTCACCCACCCGGTGGCGCGCGCGATCATCGAGCAGCGCAAGCGTCTGGTCACCGAGCCGCAGGAAAAGGACGACATCGCCGAGGTGTTGATGCAGCTGGCCGCGCGCCCGCAGCACTACTACGACGACGTGGTGACGTTCCTGGGGCTCCGTCTCGCCTCCGGCCGGCTGATCATGAATGACGCCGCCCCGGCGATGCTCGCCGAGGTCCAGTCGCTGCTGTGGGACACAGCGCTGCGCGTCGAGGACGGCGAGCTGTCGCTGGCGGCGCGCGAGTTGCGCGAGCTGGAGCGCCGGCTCATGGAGATGCTGGCCCAGGACGACCCCGACCTGGACGAGCTCGAGCAGCTCATGGAGGAGTTGAAGCAGGCAATCGACAAATACCTTCAGGCGATGTTGGAGCAGATGCAGCAGGACTTGCAGCGGGGCGACCAGCAGCCGATGCAGAAGCTCGACCCCAGCCAGATGGTCCAGCGTCAGGATCTGATGGAGATGGTCGATCGCGCCCGGGAGATGATGAAGTCGGGGGCCAAGGACGCCGCCCGTCAGTTGCTCTCGCAGCTTCGCGAGATGATGGAGAACCTGCGGGCGGGTGTACCGCAGCGGATGTCCCCGGAGCAGATGGCCGCCCAGGAAATGATGCGGCAGCTGCAGGACCTGGCCGAGCGCCAGCAACGCCTGATGGACGAGACCTACCAGTCGCACCAGCAGGGTGAGCGCGGCGAAGGCCGGGAGCCAGGCCAACGTGGCGAGATGGGGCGGATGCCCGGTCAGCGCGACGGCCGCGGCCAACAGCCCGGACGCCAGGGACAGACGGGCGAAGGGTCGCCGCAGTCAGGCGACCGCGGCGGCCGTCAGGGCCAGCCAGGCCAGATGTCGCCGGAAGCGCTCGCCCAGATGCAGGAGGAACTGCGCCGTCAGCTCGGGGAGTTCATGCGCAAGCTCGGCGAAGGCATGGGCGACATCCCCCAGCCGTTCGGCGAAGCCGAGCGCGCGATGAAGGACGCGACCGACGCGCTTGGCCGGGCCCAGCCCGGTGACGCGGTCGGCCCACAGGGCGATGCCCTCGAGCGGCTCCAGGACGGCGCCCAGGCGCTGGCCGAGTCGATGCAGCAGAACCAGCAGGCCAACGGCGGCGCGGCGCCGGATCCGAACGCCCAGGGTCGCAGCGAGGGCGGCGAGCGGCGTGACCCGCTGCGCGACCGCCCGAACCAGGGTCAGGCGAGCGACGACAGCACCGTCGGCATCCCCGCCGAGGGCGATTTGCAGCGCGCGCGGAAGATCTTCGACGAGCTTCGCAAACGCTCGGGCGAACGCAGCCGCCCTGAGCTGGAGCTCGACTACATCGAGCGCCTGCTGAAGCGGTTCTGACAGCGACCGGAATCCGGCCTCAGTACCCAAGTCCGGCTTCCGGACGCTCGTTGGTGAACGTGACGTTCACCCGGCTGGCGGG
>CAYNFA010000650.1:0-2939 GCA_964396345.1 uncultured Thalassobaculum sp. | reverse complement strand
CGCGCCGATCACCGCCCTGCTGCTACGCGACCTGGCGCTGGGCGCGGCCCCCCGGCTGCCGCTCGACGCGTTCCGGCGGGCGCGCTTCGCCGAAGGCGGGTCGGCCGGGCTGAGCGTAGCGGCGGCGTTGCACGGATGAGCCCGTTCCGCCGCAGCGCGCGCATCAGTTCCAGCACCCTCACCCTCCTGGTCGACGGCGAGACGGTGCCGGCGGTCGACGGCGACAGCGTCGCCACCGCCCTGCTGGCGGCCGGCCGCACCGCCTTCGCGGCCAGCGGCAAGACCGGCAACCCGTTGGCGGCGTACTGCCTGATGGGCGTGTGCTTCGGCTGCCTCTGCGAGATCGACGGCCGGCCCGGGACGCAGGCCTGCCTGACCGCGGCGCGCGACGGCATGACCGTCCAGACCCGGCACGGGGACGACGCCGATGGCCGATGAGAGCGTCGACCTCGCGGTCATCGGCGCCGGCCCGGCCGGGCTGTCCGCCGCCGTCACCGCCGCCGAACTCGGCGCCAGCGTCGCCCTGTTCGACGAGCAGCCGGCCCCCGGCGGTCAGGTCTGGCGCGGCCTGGAACGCCAGGGGCGAGGCGGCGACCGCGCCGGCCACGACCTGATCGCGCGCGCCCGCAGCACCGCCGGCATCCGGCTCCGGCTGGCGACCACGGTGTTCCACGCCGCCTTCGAGGGCGCCGACGGCCCGACGCTGTCGTGGATGGACGCGGGCGGCCTCGGCCGGACCACCGCGCGCGGGCTGGTGCTGGCGACCGGGGCGATGGAACGGCCACTGGCGTTCCCCGGATGGACCCTGCCCGGCGTGCTCGGCGTCGGTGCCCTGCAGGCCGCGCTGAAGACCGGCGGGCTGGTGCCGGAGTCCGGTGGCGGCGGCCTGGTGATCGTCGGGCGCGGGGCGCTGGTGCTGCTGTACCTCGCCCAGCTCGCCGCCGCCGGCGGCCGGACGGCGGCGGTACTGGAACTGGCGGGGCCGGGGCGCAATCTCGGCCGGCTGGCGAGCCGGTTGCCGGGCGCGCTGCTGGGCGACCCCGCCACCCTCGGCCGCGGCTCCTGGCTGCTGGCGGCGCGGGCGCGGCGCGGCGTGCCGCTGCACCGCGGCGTCACGAACCTCCAGGCGGAAGGCGGTGGCCGGGTCGAGGCGGTGCGCTTCACCGACGCCGGCGGCGAGCGGGTCCTGCCCTGCCGGCTGCTGGCGGTCCACGACGGCGTGATCCCGAACACCCAGGCGTCCCGTCTGCTGCGCCTTGATCACGAATGGCGCGACGATGCCGCCTGCTTCGCGCCGGTCACCGACGACTGGGGCCGGGCGTCGCGGGTCGGCAAGGCGCTGGGGGGAGCGGGCGTGTGGGTGGCCGGCGACGGCGCCGGCATCGAGGGCGCCAAGGGCGCCGCGATCGCCGGCCGGCTGGCCGGGCTCGACGCCGCGCGCTGCCTCGGGCGGCTGCCGGAGTCGGCGTTCCGCGCCCACGCCTCGGCGCCGCTGCGGGCGCGCGCCGGCATCCAGGCCCTGCGACGCTTCCTCGACACCCTCGACCCGCCGCTCGATCCGGCGGCCGGCCTCGCCGACGGCACCGTGGTATGCCGCTGCGAGGAGGTCACCGCCGGCACCATCCGGGCCGCCATCGCCGGCGGCGCCGTCGGGCCGAACCGGGTGAAGACCGCGACACGCTGCGGCATGGGCGCCTGCCAGGGCCGGGTTTGCGGCCCGATCCTCACCCGGCTGCTGGCCCACGAGACCGGGCGGCCGGCGGCGGAAATCGGGGCGCTCAGGGTCCGGCCGCCGCTGAAGCCGGTGCCGCTCGGGGCGCTCGCCGCGCTCGACCGCGCCGACGCGCCCGTCGAGGCGGAGGAGGAGTGATGGCGACCGGCCGCGACATGCTGGTGATCGGCGGCGGCCTGATCGGGCTGTCGACCGCGATCGCCGCCACCCGCGCCGGCCTCTCGGTCACCGTGCTGGAGGCCCGGACCTGCGGACGCCACGCCTCCAGCGCCAGCGCCGGCGGCGTGCGGTCGCTGAACCGCCACCCCGCCGAGATCGCGCTGGCCCGCGCCGCGCTGGGGCTGTGGCGCCGCGGCCCCGAGCTGTTCGGCGACCCTTGCGGCTACGCCCAGTCGAGCCAGGTCCGGGTCGCCGAGGACGAGGCCGCGATGGAGGGCCTCAGGGCCCGGCTGGCCCTGGTCGAAGGCCTCGGCTGGCGGCACGAGCGGCTGGTCGGGCGCAATGAACTGTACAGCCGTTTGCCATCGCTGGCCGGCCACTGTCAGGGCGCCCTGGTGGTCGAGGACGACGGCTTCGCCGACCCGCTGCGCTCGGTGCACGCGTTCCGGCGCACCGCCCTCGGGCTCGGCGCGACGATCGTCGAGAACGCCGCCGTGACGGCGATCGAGGCGGACGCCACCGGGGTCACGGTCGGCCTCGCCGACGGCTCCGACCGCCGCGCCCGGGTCGTGGTCAACGCCGCCGGGGCCTGGGGCGCCGGCCTGGCCGCCGGCGTCGGCGAGGCGGTGGACGTCCGCCCGGTCGCGCTGCAGATGACGGTGACCGAGCCGGTGCCGGCGTTCGTCGGCCCGGTGGTCGGCAGCCACGGCCGCAAGCTGTCGCTGAAGCAGTCCGACGTCGGCACCGTGGTGATCGGCGGCGGGTTCGAGGGCACCGCCGACCTCGCGACCGGCGACAGCGAGCTGTCGTTCGCCGGCGTCGCCCGCAACATGGCGAACGCCGTGCGGCTGTTCCCGGTGCTGGCCGAGGCCCGGGTGGTGCGGACCTGGGCCGGGATCGAGGGCATTGCCCGCGACGACCTGCCGGTGCTCGGCACCAGCCGCTCCGCGCCCGGCCTGATCCACGCCTTCGCGTTCAGCGGCCACGGTTTCGCGCTCTGTCCGCTGGTCGGCCGGATCGTCGCCGACCTGGCAGCCGGCCGCGATCC
>CAYNFA010000649.1:0-2946 GCA_964396345.1 uncultured Thalassobaculum sp. | reverse complement strand
CACGAACCGGGCCACCAGCGCCAGCGAGAGCAGCACGGAGAACAGCAGGGTGGACGCCAGCATGGTGGCCTGGCCCCAGCGCAGGGTCTCCTCGAAGCTGACCTGGATGTATTCAGAGATCATCACCACCTTGCCGCCGCCGAGCAGGGCCGGGGTGATGAAGAAGCCGAGCGAGAACACGAACACCAGGATGGTCGCCGAGATCAGCCCCGGCTTGCTGAGCGGCAGGTAGACGTTCAGGAACGCGCCGATCGGCGACGCGCCGAGGCCGCGGGCGGCGCTGATCAGGCGGGTGTCGATGCCGGTCATGTTCGAGTAGATCGGCAGCACCGCCAGCGGCAGCATGAAATGCACCATGCCGACCACGACCCCGAACTCGTTGCGGACCAGCCGCAGCGGCTCGGAGATCAGGCCAAGTTCCTGCAGGCCGGAGTTCACGATGCCCTCGGTGCGCAGCAGCATGACCCACGCGAACGCGCGGATCAGGACGCTGAGCCAGAAGGTCAGCAGCACGCAGAACATCATCCAGGTGCGCTGGCGCTCGCCGACCTGGGCCATGGCGTAGGCGACCGCGTAGCCGGCCGCCACGGTGATCACGGTCGTTACCACGCAGATCCGGAGCGTGGTCAGCCAGATCCGGTGAATCAGCGGCCGCTCGATCAGCTCCCGGTAGTTGCCGAAGCCGGGGACCGGGTCGGTCACGCTGATCCACAGCACCTGGAACAGCGGGTAGATGTAGAAGACGAGCATCAGCAGCACCGCGGGTGCGATCAGCCACCAGTAGACTCGGCGAATCGATGCGTGCATGCGCGGGCTGCCGATGCTCGTTGGTGTCGGGGCCGGGCGTTACGACGACAGGGTGTCGAGCCACTTCTCGCGCGACAGCTCGTCGTTGGTCAGGTTGCGGACACCGCTATCCTCCTCGTACCAGGGGCCGTTCTGCAGCACCTGGAGGGCGAGGTTCTCCGGCTGGCCCGGGTCGATGTGCTTCTTGTCGGCCGGGACCTTGGCGGCGGCGGCCGGGTTGGCCGGGCCGTTACCCATGGCGTCGAACAGCACCAGTTGCTGCTCGGGGTCCTGCGAGGAGGCGATGAACTTCATGGCGGTCTCGGTGCCGGCCGGGTTGCCCTTCGGGACGTTCCACATCCCGGCGGTGACGATGCCGTCCTGCCAGGTCCAGGTGACGTCGCCATTGGTCTCCTGGCTGAGCAGGTTGGCGCGGGTGTGCCAGATGTTGCCCATCACCACCTCGCCGGTGCGGAACAGTTCCTGGCTCTGCGAACCGGAGCCCCAGGCGATCACGTTGTCCTTGATCTCCTTGAGCTTGCCGACCGCGACGTCGATGTCGATCGGGTAGACCGACTTCGGGTCGCGCCCGGCCGCCATCATGCAGGCCTCGAGCATGCCGTTCGGCTGCTTGCGCATGGTGCGGTTGCCCGGGAACTTGGCGAGGTCCCAGAAGTCCTTCCAGCCGGTCGGCGCCGACGGCACCTTGGTCTTGTTGTAGGCCAGAATGAAGCTGAACATGTAGTTCGGCACGCCGTATTCGTAGGCGAAGATGTCCTGCATCTTCGCCTTGTCGACGATCGAGTAGTCGATCTTCTCGAGCACGCCCTGCTTCTGCAGCACCAGCGTGGTGCCGGTGCCGGTGTCGCAGACGTCCCAGGTGACCGCCTTGGCGTCGACCATCGCCTTGATCTTGGAGCCGAGCGGCCCGGTGCCGTCGATCACCACCTTCACCCCGGTGGCCTTCTCGAACGGCACGCCGAACGCCTTGGCGTAGGCCTCGACGGCCGGGCCGCCCCAGTTGACGATCACCACCTCCTTGGCGGCGGCCCCGGCCGACCGGCCGCCGAGGGTCAGCCCGGCCGGCAGCGCGCCCAGCGCCGCCAGCGCGGTCATGAAGGTGCGGCGGTCGATCTGACCCTTGGCCAGCCGCTCGGAGGCGATCTCGACGCAGTCGCGCGCAAAGTCGCTGTGGCCGGCGTCCTCGATCTCGGGATAGAGGTCCTTCTCGTAGAGCGTCTTCACCAGGCTCATCACATCCTCCTGTTTTGTCGCGCCGCGCCCTATCCGCGGCTGTGGAAACGGAACGTCCGGACCGGCCGCTCAGCGATCGTTCACAACGACCGAGGCGTCCGGCTGCCAGCCGAGCCAGATGGCGCTGCCGATCGAAGGCTCGACCGCGCAGGTCCAGGCCGGCGTTGTCGCTACCAGTTCGCCGAGTTGCTCGGTCGACACCTGGAAATGGTAGGTCGAGCCGTAGTAGTTGAAGGCGGAAATGGTGCCTGGAATGGCGTTGACGGTGTCGGGACGTTCGCTGGCCAGCACGATTTTCTCCGGCCGCAGCGAGACCAGGACGGTGCCGTCGACCCGGCGGTGGACCGGCGCGCCATCCTGCATCAGCGTGAGGTCGCCGACCGAGTAGCCGAAGCGCCCTGGCTCGGTTCCGGCGACCTTGCCGGTCAGGAAGTTGGACTTGCCGAGAAAATCGGCGACGAAGCGGGTGGCCGGCTTCTCGTAGAGCGCCCCGGGCACCCCCTGCTGCTCGATCTTGCCGTCCCTCAGGATGACGATCTCGTCCGACATCGAGAGCGCCTCCTCCTGGTCGTGGGTGACGTAGATGAACGTCGTGCCCAGGCGGTGGTGCAGCGATTTCAGCTCCCATTGCAGATCGGCGCGGAGCTTCTTGTCGAGCGCCGACAGCGGCTCGTCGAGCAGCAGCAGCGCCGGCTCGAACACCAGCGCCCGGGCCAGCGCCACGCGCTGCTGCTGGCCGCCCGAGAGTTGCGACGGGTAGCGTTCGGCGAGGTGGCCGAGCTGCACCAGGTCGAGCGCGCCGCGCACCTTGTCGGCGGCGTTGGCCTTCGAGACACCTCGGACCTTCAGCGGAAACCAGATGTTGTCCGCCACCGTCATGTGCGGAAACAGGGCGTAGCCCTGGAA
>CAYNFA010000648.1:0-2950 GCA_964396345.1 uncultured Thalassobaculum sp. | reverse complement strand
CAGGCCAGCGCCCAGAAACCGATCGTGAGGCCGCGGCGCGCCGCCCGCTCGCCGAGCTCGCGCAGGTCGGCGGCGGCTCTGTCGATGCCGCCGAACGAAGCCGGCGAGACATTGCTGCACACCAGCATCAGCGGCGCCCCGATTTCCTCCATCACGTCGAACTTGCGCTCGGCCCGGGCGAAGCCGCGGGCGCGTTCCGTATCCGGCATGCCCTCGAAATCGCGGAACGGCTGGAAGGCGACCCAGGTCAGGCCGAGGTCGCGGATCGTGCGCCCGACGTCGCGGGGGCCGCCGTCGAAGGTCAGGAAGTCGTTCTCGAGGATCTCGACGCCGTCGAAGCTGGCCGCCGCGATCGCGGCGAGTTTCTCGTCCAGGTCGCCGCCCAGAGATACCGTCGCGATCGACGCCTTGATCGCTTCAGCCTCCGTTGCGCCGCCAACGCCGCAGTCGCGCGGTCGTGGCACCCCAGGCCGGCGTCTGCGACGCCAGCAGCAGCACGATCGACAGCGTCAGGACCAGGGTGAGGGGATTGGCCACCAGTTCCCACCCGAACATCGCCGGATCGTCGCGCACCGACAGCATGGCGCGGCGGTACGAAACGTCCATCAGCGGGCCCAGGATCACGCCCAGGATCACCGGACCGACCTGGAAGCCGTACAGCTTCATGAAGTAGCCGAGCACCCCGAAGCCGAGCATCCAGTAGATGTCGATCACGCTGTTCTGGATCGCGTAGGTGCCGACCACCGACAGCACGATGATGAGCGGAATCAGGATCGCCCGCGGGCATTCCATCATCTTCGCGAACACCCGGATGCCGGTGAGCCCAAAGATCAGGGTGAAAAGGTTGGCCAGCGTCAGGTTTCCGACCGTGAACCAGAACAGGTGCGGGGTCTCGATCATCAGCATCGGCCCCGGCTTGAGGCCGTGGATGAACAGCGCGCCGATGATGACCGCGGTCACCGCGTCGCCCGGCAGGCCGAGCGTCAGCATCGGGATGTAGGCGCCGCCGATGGCGGCGTTGTTCGCCGATTCCGGCGCCACCAGCCCTTCGTAGGCGCCCTGACCGAACGGCCGCGACGGTTTCTTCACGGTGCGCTTGGCGTTGTCGTAGGCCATCAGCGCGGCGATGTCGCCGCCGGTCCCCGGCAACGCCCCGATGACCACGCCGATTACCGAGCTGCGGATCGAAAGCGGGATGTACTTCCGGATGACGCTCCACCCCGGCACGATCCGGTCGACCTGCTGCTTGACCGGCGCGACCTTGAGATTGTGGAGCTGGGCCAGCGCCTCGGCGACGCCGAAGAAGCCGATCATGGCGGCAACGTAGGGAATGCCGCCGAGCAGCGAGACCTGGCCGAAGGTGAAGCGGCCCTCGGCGGTCAGCGGATCGAGGCCGACCATGCCGATCAGCACGCCGAGGGCGCCCGCGAACACGCCTTTGGCCAAAGATTCGCCCGACAGGCTGCCGACCAGCAGGATGCCGATGATCGCCAGGAGCAGGTAGTCGCGCGGCGCGAACTTCAGCGCGAAATCGGAGATCGCCGGGGCCGCGACTGCGAGCGCCGCCACTCCCATCAGGCCGCCGATCACCGAGGTGACGGTGCTGACCCCGATCGCCCTTCCGGCCTCGCCGCGTTGCGCCAGCGGGTAGCCGTCGAGCGCGGTGGCGATGGCGCTCGGCGCCCCCGGTATGTTCAGCAGAATGGCCGTGCGCGAGCCACCGTAGACGCCGCCGCAGAACACCCCGCCCATCAGCGCGAGCGCCTCGTTGACGTCCCACGAGAAGGTGAAGGAGATCAGGATCGACACCGCCATGGTGACCGACAGCCCTGGTATCGCGCCGATGTAGACGCCTGCGAGCGTGCCGACGGCGGTCAGCGCCAGCAGCGAGGGATCCAGCCAGCTCATCAGGAAGTAGGAGAACGCGGAGCCCTCCATCACAGCCACTCCGCTTCCGGCAGCACGACCTGGAACACCAGCCGGAACACCACGTAAATCGCCGCCAGGGCGGCGACGGCGACGATCGCCGCGCGCACCGGCCGGCCGCCCTGCAGGAGCAGGATGCCGGCGAACAGGAAGCCGCCAGCGGTGACCACGAACCCGGCCGGCTCGATCGCCAGGGTCATGGCGACCATCAGTGCCAGCATCAGCAGCAGGACCGGCGGCGTGACGCGCGTCATGAACGCCGCCGGGCCGGAAGCCGACGGCGGCGCCCGCCGCTCCCTGACCAGGACCGCCACCAGCGACACCACCATCACCAGCGCCGCGACCATCGGGAACATGCCCGGCGAACTAACGGACGAGAAACCGGAGATCCCGTGGGCCTGGTACAGCAGGAACAAGCTGATCACGAGCAACAGCAGCGTAAAGGCCCGCTCGCCGGGAAGCCTTGGGCGCGTCTCGTTCATCCGACCCTCCGTAAAGAGAAAGGGCGGCCCCGTTCCGGGGCCGCCCGTCCCGCCGTTACGGCTTCGGAATGCCGAACTTCTCCGGCGAGACCTTGGTGGCGCCCGCCTCGTGCAGCACCCACGCGGTGGTCGATTGCCACTTCTTCAGGAACACGTCGGCCTCGTCGCCGGCGATGTTCATCATGATGTTGCCGCGGCCCTGCATCATCTCGACGTAGGACGCTGTCGACGCCGCCTCCTTGAACGCCGCCGCCAGCTTGGCCTTGGCCGCGTCGGGCGCGTCGCGCTTCACGAACACGCCGTAGAACGGCCCCCACGGCAGATACCTGGAGAACCCCGGGAAGTCGGCGGAGATCGGCTGCACGCCCGGCAGCGAGGCGAGTTCCTCGTTGTTCACCACGGCCAGCACCTTCACGCGGCCGGCCTTGATATGCTCGGCGGCTGCGCTAAGGCCCGATGGCATGAAATCGACATGGCCGCCCAACAGCGCGGTGATGCCGGGCCCCTCGCCGTCGAACGGCACCGAGGTGACGTTGAAGTCG
>CAYNFA010000647.1:0-2951 GCA_964396345.1 uncultured Thalassobaculum sp. | reverse complement strand
CGTTCGAACGGAGGAAGATCGATGGCCAAGAGGATCGATGCGCGCGCCCTGCAGGCACTGCTGGCGGGGCCGGAGGAGATCGCCCTGATCGATGTTCGCGAGCAGGCCCCCTACGCTGCTTCGCACCCGATCCTGGCCGCCAACATGCCGCTCGCCCGGCTCGAAATGCTGGCCGGGGAAAGGATCCCGCGGCGTTCGACCGCGATCGTCCTCGAAGACGCTGGCGAGGGACTCGCCGAAATCGCGGCGGCCAAGCTCGAGGGCTTTGGCTACACCGATGTCGCCATCCTCGACGGCGGCACGCCGGCCTGGGCAGCTGCCGGGCTGGAACTGTTCAGCGGCATGCATGTCCCGTCCAAGGCGTTCGGCGAATTCGTCGAGCACGCCTACCACACGCCCTCGGTGTCGGCCGAGGAACTCAAGGGGATCATGGATTCCGGCCGCAAGCTGGTGGTCCTGGACTCGCGCCCGATCGACGAGTTCCGGGTGATGAACATCCCGACCGGCGTCGACGTGCCCGGCGCCGAGCTGGTGTTGAGGTTGGGGCAGGTGGCGCCGGACCCGGACACGCTGGTGGTGGTCAACTGCGCCGGCCGCACGCGCTCGATCATCGGCGCGCAGTCGCTGATCAACGCCGGCGTTCCGAACGAGGTGGTGGCGTTGCGCAACGGCACCATGGGCTGGCACCTTGCCGGATACACGCTAGAGCACGGCCAGTCGCGGACCGCCCCCGATCCCCAGGGACAGACGCTGGCGGCGGCCCGGGCGCGCTCGGCGGCGGCCGCTGCCCGGTTTGGAGTCCGCACCGTGGACGCCGCGACGCTCGATGACTGGCGCGGCCAGCGCGACAGCCGCACCCTGGCGATCCTGGACGTGCGCACCGCCGAAGAGTTTGAAGCCGCGAGGGTGGCAGATTCGCGTCACGCACCGGGCGGCCAGTTGATCCAGGGCACCGATCTGTATCTGCCGGTACGCAACGCCAGGGTGGTGCTGGTCGACGACAAGCGCGTTCGGGCCGACATGACGGCGAGCTGGCTGGTGCAACTGGGCTGGACCGACGTCTTCGTGCTTGAGAGCGGACTGGAGGGCCAGCCGGTTATCTCCGGGGCGTACGCCGCTCCGGTGCTTGGCGGCGACGGCCTCGTCGCGCCAGCGACCATCACCGCGGTCGAGGCGAAGCGGCGAATCGACGTCGGCTCGGCCGTGCTTCTCGACCTGGCCCGCAGCCTGGACTACCGGGATTCGCACCCGGAAGGCGCCTGGTGGGCCTGCCGGACCGCGATCGCCGACAACCTCGCCAAGATCCCGTCGGGGGCTGCGCTGATCCTGACCGCGCCCGAGCCGATGCTGGCCAGCCTGACGGCCGCCGATCTCGCCGCCAGCGGCCGCGAGGTCTTGCTGCTGGATGCCGGGCGGGCGGGCTGGAGCGCCGCCGGGTTGGCGATGCAGAGCGGGATGACGGCGGTTCTGTCGGAGCCGCAGGACACCTATCTGCGGCCCTACGACCGCACCAACCGGGCGGATATCGAGAAGGCCATGAACGACTATCTGGACTGGGAAGTCGCGCTGGTTGAGCAGATCAAGAAGGCCGGAGGGCTCTCGTTCCGGCAATTCGCCTGATGGCCAAGCCGGCGTCAGTCTAAGCTGACGCCGGATCAATCTAGATTATTCAGTGGGTTGCGTCGGGGGTCTAAGAAGGCACGTGAATTCATCCAGCGCTTCCGCTACGGCGGCGTCGGCCTGAGCCTCCATGGCCCGGTAGCGCTCCAGCGCCTCGCGGCCGAGAGCGGTCAGGACCGCTCCGCCGCCGCCTCTTCCGCCGGCGACCCGCTCGACCAGAGGGGAGCGGAAATCACCGTTCATGGTCTGCACGAGCTGCCATGCCCGCCCGTACGACATGCCCATCGCGCGCGCTGCCGCGGCGATCGAACCGGTGTGACCGATCGCTTCGAGCAGTCTCGACTTGCCGGGGCCGAGCGCGATCGAATCGCCGATCAGCAACCGGATTCGCGGTCGCGGCATGGCGGGCACACCGGGTCTGTCAGGCTACCGCGCGGGCGGCGGCGTTCAGCCTCTCGAACCCGGCGTCGAGGTCGGCGATCAGGTCTGTGATCTCCTCCAGTCCTGCGTGGATCCGCAGCAGTTGCCCCGGCTGGTCCCACGTGGTGGCGGTCCGCAACGCTTTCGGGTCGCCGGGAAGGATAAGGCTCTCGAAACCGCCCCAGCTGGCACCCATGCCGTACAGCGTCAGGCCGTCCAGGAACGCCGCCAGCGCAGCGCGCGGGACGGGTTTCAGGATGAAGGAGAACAACCCGCAGGCGCCGGTGAAGTCGCGTTGCCAAAGCGCGTGATCGGGATGACTGGGCAGGCCGGGGTGCAGGACCGCCGCGACCTCGGGGCGGCCCTCCAGCCAGCGCGCCAGTTCAAGCCCATTCGCTTCATTCTGCTTCAGGCGCACCGCCATGGTCCGCAGGCCGCGTTGGGCAAGGTACAGGTCGTCGGGACCCGAGCAGTTGCCGTGGATGCCGACCATCGCGCGCACCGCGGGGGCGTGCTCGGCCGTGCTGGCGATGACGCCCATCATCACGTCGGAATGCCCGCAGATGTACTTGGTAACCGCCTCGACCACGATGTCGACGCCCTTGGCGAAGGCGTCGAAGTGCAGCGCGGTGCCCCAGGTGTTGTCGGTCAGGACAACGGCGCCGCGCGCGTGCGCCGCTTCGGCGATTGCCGGGATGTCCTGGATCTCGAACGTCAGCGATCCGGGCGCCTCCGTGTAGATTGCGCGGGTGTTGGATCTCATCAACCCGGCGATCCCGGCACCGATTCGAGGATCGTAGTAAGTGGTCTCGACCCCGAAGCGGGCGAGCATGTGGTCGCAAAATTTGCGGGTCGGGAAGTAGGCGCTGTCGGTCACGAGCACGTGATCCCCGGCCTTGAGAACCGCCATC
>CAYNFA010000646.1:0-2962 GCA_964396345.1 uncultured Thalassobaculum sp. | reverse complement strand
GCGGGTCGTGCCGGACCGGACGGTTCGCGGCGTCTGCGCGGCCGGAAAGCCTCGTCGTCCATGGTCTTGCACCGGCACTCACGCCGTCGCATATGAGGTCCGCGCTCGCCGCGACCTTCAACAGCAAGAACATGGATGTCACGCGATGACCGCCGAAACCCGTACCTTCCAGGCCGAAGTATCCAAGCTTCTCAAGATCGTTGCCAACGCCCTCTACAGCGAGCGCGAGGTGTTCCTGCGCGAGTTGATCTCGAACGCCGCCGACGCTTGCGACAAACTGCGCTTCCTCGCGCTGTCGCGGCCCGAGTTGTCGACCGGCGATTCGACGTTCGCCATCCGGCTCGCGGTTGACAAGGCAGCCGGCACCCTGACGATCTCCGATAACGGCGTCGGCATGGCCGAGTCCGAATTGCACGACAATCTCGGCACCATCGCGCGGTCCGGCACCGCGGCGTTCGTCGAGGGATTGTCCGGCGACGCCAAGAAGGATGTCGGCCTGATAGGCCAGTTCGGCGTCGGCTTCTACTCGGCGTTCATGGTCGCAGATAAGGTCGAGGTGCTGACGCGCAAGGCCGGCGAGCCGCAGGCTTGGCTGTGGGTCTCGGACGGGCTTGGCGAGTATTCGGTCGAGCCGGCCGAGAAGGCGGCGCGCGGCACCGTCATCACCCTGCACTTCAAGAAGGACGCGGCCGAGTTCCTGGAGAAGGACCGCCTGCAGAACGTGGTTCGGACCTACTCCGACCACATCCCGTTCCCGGTGGTGTTCGTCGCGGACGATGCCGAGGACGATACCCTGAATCGAGCGTCAGCGCTCTGGACCCGCTCGCGCTCCGACGTCTCCGAGGACGACTACAAGGAGTTCTACCGCCACGCCGGCCACGCCTATGACGAACCCTGGCTGACCGCGCATTGGAAGGCGGAAGGACGGATCGAGTACCACGCCCTGCTGTTCGTGCCGTCGCAACGGCCCCACGATCTGTTCCATCCCGAGCGCCGGCATCACGTCAAGCTTTACGTCAAGCGGGTGTTCATCACCGACGACGTCGAGGGCCTGGTGCCGTCCTGGCTGCGCTTCGTCAAGGGCGTGATCGACTGCGAAGACCTGCCCCTCAACGTCAGCCGTGAACTGCTGCAGAAGAGCCCTGTGGTGGCCATCGTCAGCCAGGCGGTCACCAAGCGCATACTGGGGGAGCTGAAGAAGAAAGCCGACGGCGACCAGGATGCCTACGCGACCTTCTGGAAGAACTTCGGCGCGGTCCTTAAGGAGGGGCTGTACAGCGACGGCCTGGAGCACCGCGACGCGCTGTTGGCGCTGTCGCGCTTTCGGTCGAGCGCCGGTGACGGACTGGTCGGCCTCGGCGAGTACGTGGCGCGCATGAAGGAGGGCCAGGAGGCGATCTACTACATCGCCGCCGAGAGCGAGGAGGCCGCCGCCGCCTCGCCGCAGCTCGAAGGCTTTCGCAAGAAGGGCGTCGAGGTCCTGTACCTGACCGACCCGATCGACGAGTTCTGGGTCCAGATGCTGTTCGACGGCTTCGAGGGCAGGCCGCTGAAATCGATCACCCGCGGCGGCGCGGACCTGAAGTCGATCAAGGGCGCGGACACCGATCTGGCCGAGGACGAGGCCAAGACCCCGGAGGGCGACCAAGGCGCGGTGGCGGCTCTGGTGGTGAGCGTGAAGCTGGCTCTCGGCGACGCGGTCAAGGACGTTCGAACCACCGACCGGCTCGCCGACAGCCCGGTATGCCTGGTCGCCGACGAGGGCGACATGGACATGAACCTCGAGCGCATGCTGCGCCAGCACAAGCAGCTCGACCAGGTCGCCCGGCGCGTGCTGGAGCTGAATCCCGACCACGCGCTGATCCGGGCCCTGGCGGAGCGGGTCAAGGCGGGTGCCAGCGGCGCCGGGATCGACGACGCAGCCCATCTGCTGCTCGACCAAGCCCGCATCCTCGAAGGCGAGCCGGTTCCGGATGCCAAGGCCTTCACCCGTCGGCTGTCGGCCGTGATGGCCAAAGGCTTCTGACCACCGCTTTGAGACACATCAAGGCGTCCACCCCGGCTCTCTGGCCCCATGACCTCGTTGCGCGCTGATCGGCCGGTGCGTCGTCATGGCTTCCGGCGGCCCGCGCAATCACCTTGTGATGTTTCCGGCATCGCCGGATAACATTACCCCTGACGGAACCACGACCGATCGTATCGCTGGAGGGATGGATGGCCACAGGGCCCTTTCGGGCAGCGGTGACGCTGGCGCTCGCGCTTGTCGCGGCAACAATGGCGTGGACGGCGGACGCGTCGGAGGACCTGCCGCCACCGGTTTCGGTGAAATCCTACGGCCCGGGATTTGAGCTGCCCGACCGACCGTCTCGTCTCGGCAACATGTCGTACAGCGACGAGATCACCGAATACGACCTCAGCTATGGCTGCATCATCGGCGGCGTCACCGGAACCGGCCTGTCGGTCGGTGCCGGTGGGCTGAACGTGATCAACCTGATCGCCGGCGGCATCGTGCCCGCCGCCACCCCGGTGGCCGCGTACCTCGCCCTCGGCGGGGTGGTGTTCGCCTCGTTCTGCGCGGTCGGGCAGGCGTTGACGCCGGCGGTTATGGCGACCTATGGATACTTTGCGCCGCCGCCCAAGCCAGTCGCGCCCCCGCAGACGGACGTCCGCTTTTGCGTGGTGTCGGCCCCTCTGACAGTGCGTGACGCCGTACCGGGCTCGACTTGAAGGACTGGGCGATGCCTCGGCGTCCTGGATGACGGGAATGAACACCGTCCTGCTCCTGGTGCAGGCGCTGGTCTACTTCACCGTGATGGCCGTGCTGTTCCGGGCCCGGCACCGCTTCGGCCTTGGGGCGTTCCTGTGCGCGCTCGGGGTGATGCACTTCCTCGAGACCTACCTCGCCAGCGTGTTCTACATCGAGCTGCCGTTCGGCATCATCTCGCCGGGCTCGACAGTGCTG
>CAYNFA010000645.1:0-2962 GCA_964396345.1 uncultured Thalassobaculum sp. | reverse complement strand
GCCGACAGCACCGTGATCATCAGCGGGTAGGAGATGCCGACCGCCATCACCTCGGCCATCGGCAGCAGGCTCAGGGCCAGCACCACGCAGGCCATGTTCACCGGCAGCAGCGCGGCGCGCAGAATCTGCAGGATCGGTCGTCGGGTCGCGAGCGCCGCGCCGCCGCCGCCCGCCGCCGCCGCCCGCGCCAGCGCCGCCAGCGCGAAACCGGCATAGAAGCTCCAGACGATCTGGCCGACCGGGTAGCTCGTCGACAGTGCCTTGTTGGTGGCGTCCATGGTGGTGAACGCGATGTGCGCCAGCAGGATCAGCACGATCCCACGGCTCTGACCCGCGACGGCGATGGCGGTGGACATGCGGGCTCTCCGGACAGGCGCGGGCTCATACCACGTCGCGCCGGGCGGGAGTAGCGGGTCGGGGTCAGTGGTCCAGATGGAAGCCGTGGATGAGGCCGGCGACCGCCATGCCGCCGCGCCGGTATGGCAACTCGATTGCCTGGAAGCGCAGGTATGAGGTGCGGGCGTACGGCGACCGTCCAGCTCCCCAGCCGATCAGGTTGCCGTGGCGTATGGCAGCGAAGTGGTCGCGGAACTGCAAGGCGTAGAGCCTTGGCAGGATCTGGCTGAAACGCATGCCGGTGCCGTCGCCGTCGCGCAGTGCCCTCCAGGTTTCGCCGATGATCCGGAACTCCGGATCCGGGTCGGCGTCGGGAAACACGCTGATGATCAGTTCGCTGTGCCAGCCGCGGAAATCCGCGAAGTCGAAATCGTCCCAATCCGGCACCGCACACCCCTGGCGGCGGCCAAGCCAGACCTCGATCAGCGATACGAACGGAGTTCCCGCGGACAGGGCCCTGTCGGGATCGAGCCGAAGCAGGGTCATCGGCTCGGAATCCTCACGATCGAGCGGACCGAGAACAGTCCTTGCATCGATTGGACCCCTGGCCAACGCCACCGCCGGTCTCCCCTGCGCCGCAAACCTGAGCAAATGTACGCCAAAATAAGCGCGCATTCGAGCGTTCCCTCGGGCGCGGGGTTCTTGAGTGCAAGGAGCGGCCAGAATGGTTGCGGAATCGTCGGGCACGACGGGGATCGGGGTCGCGGCCAACGCCACGCCGCTGAACGCATCGATCGAACGACACATCCCCGGCGCCGATCAGCGGATCTTCGAGTTCTTCCGGGCGTGGCAGGCGGCGCGCCGGGGAGCCCTGGTGCCGATGCGCGGCAACTTCGACCCGATGACCGTGCCCGGGCTACTGGCGAACATGTGGATGTATCGCTTCGAAGCCGCGCGTGGCGACTTCGTCTGCCGGCTGGCGGGCGAGCAGGTCAACCTGGCCTGGGGCGGCAGCATCCGCGGCAAGACCCTACGCCAGATCGTGGGCACCGCGAATCATGACCTGGTGCTGCAACGCTGGAAGTTCATCCTGCGCGTGCCGCTCGTCCACTACGGGTCCGCCGCCGAGCGGCTGTCGGCCCAGGAGACCCGGATCGCCGAGCGGCTGCTGCTTCCGCTGTCGTCGGATCCGGACACCGTCGACCACATTCTCGGGGTGAGCTTTTACGAGCTTGCCGTCGTCGATCGCTCCCGCCCGCCGCTGGTCCCCGAGGACATCGTGCAGTTCCCCTGCGCCGAGGTCTGACCGGCGCGTCTCTCGGCCTTGCGCGACCCGGAACACGCCGCGACAATCGCTGCGTTTTCGAAGGGCGATCGCCGGACTGCGGCGGCGCGATCATCAGGGGAGGCGGGCATGGCGGGACGGTGGAGCAACCGGCCGGAAGGATCGAACTGGGGTGAGTTCGGACCCGACGACCAGCGCGGCCGGCTGAACCTGCTCACGCCCGAGCGGACGGTGGCCGCGGCGCGCGAGGTGCGCGAGGGCATCCGGTTCTGCCTGTCCCTGCCGCTCGATCTGCCGGGGGGACGCGACCTTAACCCGCGACGGTTTCCGCCGCGGCGGTTCGCGACCGAGCGGGGCGGCCTCTCGAACTACAACTTCCCGCTCGCCGAGGAACGGCCAGAACTGACCGACGTGGTCTCCGACGACGCCGTTCTGCTGTGCCTGCAGTACTCCTCGCAGTGGGACAGCTTCGCGCATGTCGGGTCGCTGTTCGACGCCAACGGCGACGGCATTCCGGAGATCGTCTACTACAACGGCTGGACCGGGCTCGAGCACCTCGTCGCGGCGGGGCCACGCAACGACGCCGCCGACCCGCTGATGCGCATCGCAGGCGTGCGGGCAAAGGCACTCGGCATCGAGAACATGGCGCGCGCCGCGGTGCAGGGCCGCGGCGTCATGATAGACCTGTACCGCCACCTCGGCGAGGAGCGCACCGTCGTCGACTTCGCCACCCTCGAGGGGATCATGAAGGCGGATGGCTTGGTGGTGGAGGAGGGCGACTTGGTGTGCCTGCACACCGGCTTCGGCAAGATGCTGGTCGAGAAGGCCGGCGACCCCGATCCGGAAGTGCTGCACAACGGCTACCCGGCCCTCGACGGCGGCGACCCCGAGCTGCAGGAGTGGATCCGGGCCAGCGGCCTTGTGGCGCTGATCGCCGACAATTACGCGGTCGAGCACATCCCCGGCCGGGATCGCGGCAACGGCCCCAGGCGCGCCCTGATGCCGCTGCACGAGCTTTGCCTGTTCAAGCTCGGAATTCATCTCGGCGAGATCTGGTACCTGACCGAGCTGGCCGAGTGGCTGCACACCCATGGCCGGTCCCGCTTCCTGCTGACCGCGCCGCCGCTGCATTTGCCGGGCGTGGTCGGTTCCCCCGCCAACGCCATCGCCACGGTCTGAGAATGACGGATCGCCCCGACGTCGAGACCCTGCGCGCCCTGATCAGCCCCCGTTCGGTGGCGGTCATCGGCGCCTCCGACGACCCGACCCGGATCGGCGGCCGGCCGCTCGCCTACATGCTTCGGTCCGGGTTCCAGGGCCCGCTGTGGCCGGTGAACCCAA
>CAYNFA010000644.1:0-2969 GCA_964396345.1 uncultured Thalassobaculum sp. | reverse complement strand
CGCCCGCCCGCGCGACGCCGTGCCCGCGGTCGACCTGGACGGCGCGCGCGCCACCGGGACGCTGGTGGCGCGCGCCGTGCGCAATCGGGCGGCGGCGTGACCGCCGGCTCCGGACCCGAGCGCCTAGCCGCCACCCTCGACGCCATCGGCGACGCCGGCGGCACGGTCGAGCTCTGGTGGCGCGACGACGACTTGGAGCGACCGTCGCCTGAACTCGACGGCATGCTGGAAGAGCTTGCCGCGATCGGCGTGGCGCCGGCGCTCGCGGCGGTGCCGGGGCGGCTGGTGCCCGCGGCGGTGGCGGCGCTGGCGTCGACGCCAGCCCGACTGCTGCCGCATGGCTGGCTGCACGCCGACCATGCCGGCCCCGGGGCCCGGAAGTCGGAGTTCGGACCGGAACGGTCGGTTGAGATTCGCCTCGGCGAAATCGCCGACGGTCGGCGGCGACTGGCGGCGCTGGCCGGAGACCGCGCGCTGCCCTGCCTGGTGCCGCCGTGGAACCGGATCGGCGACGACCTGTTGGACCGGCTCGGCGGCGTCGGGATCGTCGCGCTGTCGGGCTTCGCGCCGTGGGGGCGCCGACCGGCGCCGGCCGCGGTTCCGCGGCTCGACACCCATGTCGACCTGATCGACTGGGGCGGTGGGCGGGCAGCCCTGGACGCTGCCGCGGTGGCGGACGCGCTGGAGCAGCGTATCCGGTCGGGTACCGGCGATCGTCATGAATCCCGGGTGGACGGACCGATCGGAATCCTGTCCCATCACCGGGTAACCGATCCCGCGGCGTGGCGAGGCTGGCGGCCACTGTTGGCGGCGCTGTCGGCGCATCCGGCGGTTCGGTGGTTGGATCCGGCGACGGCGCTCGCAGCGGTCGGGGCCGGGTTGCCGGTGGCGCCCGGGACGGGGAACGAGACACGGAGGACGGGGTGACGACGCACCGCTACGAACGGGGCGCCATCGTGGGTGATTACGCGCGGGGCGGCCTCGGGTTCGTCATCACCGCCGGGCCGGTGCTGTTCGTGCCGATGGTGTCGTGGCTGACCGTCATGTTCGCCGGGTTCGCGCTGCTGTTCGGCGTCTACGTGGTCCGGACCTGGATGCGCGCGGCTTCCGTGATCGAGGTGGACGAGGGCGGCATCCGCGCGCGCGGGCCGGTCGGGAGGGCGATCGCCTGGAACGACCTGGAGGCGGTCGAGGTGCGGTATTTCGCGACCCGCCGAGACAAGGAGAGTGGCTGGATGCAGATGCGGCTTCGCGGCGGCGCCAGCGCGCTGGCGATCGAATCCAGCCTCGACGGGTTCGAGGCGGTGGCGGAGCAGGCGGCGGCGGCGGCGGCCCGCAACCAGCTTGCGCTTTCCCAGGTCACCCAGGAAAATCTCAAGGCGCTTGGCCTGCTCGGCGGCGCGAGGACATCCGGGGGGACGGCGTCGGCGCGCGACGACCGGTTGGGGCTGGAATGACGGAACGCGTCACGCCACTGTTGCGCGTCAACGACCTTCGGGTGGGCTTCGACCTGCCCGAGGGCCGGCTGGTCGCCGTCGACGGCGTGTCGTTCCAGATTCGTCGCGGCGGCACGGTGGCGCTGGTTGGCGAGTCCGGCTCCGGCAAGTCGGTGGTCAGCCAGGCCATCATGGGTCTGCTGCCGCGACCGGCGAAGGTCCTCGGCGGGTCGATCCTGTTCGCCGATCCCGACAAGCCCGGCACGATCACCGACATCGTCCGCCTCGCGCCCGACGGTCGCGCCATGCGCAACCTGCGCGGCGGTCGCATCTCGATCATCTTCCAGGAGCCGATGACCTCGCTGTCGCCGCTGCACACCATCGGCGACCAGATCATGGAGGGGCTGCGGCTGCACCGCCGGGTGTCAACCGCCGAGGCGCTCGAGCTGACCCGCGACATGCTGCGCCTGGTCGGCTTCCCGGAACCCGACCGGGCGCTCAGGACCTACCCGTTCGAGCTGTCGGGCGGGCTGCGCCAGCGCGCGATGATCTCGATCGCGCTGGTCTGCCGGCCGGCCCTGCTGATCGCCGACGAGCCGACCACCGCGCTCGACGTCACCATCCAGGCCCAGATCCTCAAGCTGATCCGCGACCTGCAGTCGGAACTGCGGATGGCGGTGCTGATGATCACCCACGATCTCGGGGTGGTCGCCAACGTCGCCGAGGAGGTGGTGGTGATGTACCGCGGCCGGGTGATGGAATCCGGCGATGTCGAGGACATCTTCCGCCGCCCCGAGCACCCGTATCTGCGGGCGCTGATGGCGGCGGTGCCGCGCTTCGACATGGCGCCGGGCGAACGGCTGAAGCCGCTGCGCGAGATCAAGGCCGAGACCGGCCACCTGCTGGCGGACGCGGGCGACCGCGCCGCCCGCGCCAGCGCCCAGACCGCGCCGCTGCTGGCCGTCGAGGGGGTGTCGAAGACCTACACCATCCGCAAGGCCGGGCTGCTCGGCACCGCGCCGCGCCAGGTGATGGCGCTCGACGACGTGTCGTTCGAGGTCCGGCGCGGCGAATGCCTCGGCCTGGTCGGCGAATCGGGGTGCGGCAAGACCACGCTGTCCAAGGTGATCATGCGGGCGCTGCGGCCCGACGGCGGACGGGTCAGCTTCACCGACGACGACGGCACGCTCGACGTGCTGGCCCTAGAGGGCGGCGACCTGACGGCGTTCCGGCGCAAATTGCAGTTCGTGTTTCAGGACCCGTTCGGCTCGCTGAACCCCCGGATGACGGTGTTCGACATCATCTCCGAGCCGCTGGTGATCCACGGTATCGGAACCCCGGCGTGGCGCCGCGAGATGGTGTCGGAACTGATGAAGCTGGTCGGCCTCGACGCCCGCCATCTCAGCCGCTACCCGCACAGCTTCTCGGGCGGCCAGCGCCAGCGCATCGGTATCGCGCGTTCCCTGGCGCTGCGGCCGTCGATGCTGATCTGCGACGAGCCGGTGTCGGCGCTCGACGTCTCGATCCAGGCCC
>CAYNFA010000643.1:0-2970 GCA_964396345.1 uncultured Thalassobaculum sp. | reverse complement strand
GTCGGCATAGCCCAGCGCCTGGTCGAGGGCGGCATCGAAGTCGGCCTCGCGTCCCGGCATGGCGCCGAAGCCGCGGTCGCCCTTCGAGAAGTCGCCGGGAAACAGGTTGAACAGCGCCTGGGTCAAGCCGGCCGCCTCCAGCTTGGCGCGCAGTTCGACCGCGTCCCACTCGTAGGGGAACAGGAACTCCACGCCCTTGAAGCCGGCCATGGCGGCGGCGTCGAACCGGTCGAGGAAGTCGACCTCGGTGAACATCATCGACAGGTTGGCGGCGAACTTCGGCATGGCGTCCCCCCCTTGCGCTTCTATGATTGCCGCGACGATACGCGGGCCGGCGGGCCCGCGCCAAGCCCAGAGGGGCGAGAAACCCGGAGGAACCCGATATGCCGCCGATCCTCGGATGCGTCGCCGACGACTTCACCGGCGCCACCGACCTCGCCAACATGCTGGTGCGCGGCGGGCTCAGGACCGTGCAATTGATCGGCGTGCCGAGGCCGGACGCCGCCGTGCCGGATGTCGACGTGGTGGTGGTGGCGCTGAAGTCGCGCACCATCCTTGCGGCCGACGCTGTCGGGCAGTCGGTGGCGGCGCTCGACTGGCTGAAGGCGGCCGGCTGCCGGCGGTTCTTCTTCAAGTACTGCTCGACCTTCGATTCCACCGAATTCGGCAACATCGGCCCGGTGGCCGACGCCCTGCTCGACCGGCTCGGCGCCGGTTTCTCGATCGCCTGCCCGGCGTTCCCGGAGACCGGCCGGACGATCTTCAAGGGCCACCTGTTCGTCGGCGACGTCCTGCTGTCCGACAGCTCGATGCGCCACCACCCGCTGACCCCGATGACCGATTCGAACCTGGTGGCGGTGCTCGGCCGGCAGACGGCGCGCCCGGTCGGTCTGGTTCAGTTCCACGACGTGGCGGCCGGCGCCGACGCGATCCGGGCGCGCTTCGAGGCGCTGCGCGCCGAGGGGCACGGCTACGCGGTCGTCGATGCCGTCAGCGACGCGCAGCTGCACGTCATCGGCGAGGCGATCGCCGACCTTGACCTGGTGACCGGCGGATCGGGGGTCGCCATCGGCCTGCCGGACGCCTACCGGCGGCGTGGCCTGGTGGGTGCCGCCGGCGTCGCCGCCGACGCGGTGCCGGCGATCGCCGGGCGCGCCGCCGTGCTGGCCGGCTCATGCTCGGCGGCCACCCTCGGCCAGATCGCCGAGTGGCAGAAAGCCCGGCCGGCCTTCACCGTCGACCCGCTGCGGCTGGCGAACGGCGACGACGTGGTCGGCGAGGCGTTGGCCTTCGCCCGCGAGCGCCTCGCTGACGGCCCGGTGCTGATCTACGCGAGCGCGCCGCCGGAGACCGTCAAGGCAATCCAGGCCAGGCTCGGCCGCGCCGAGGCCGGCGAGGCCGTCGAGCGCGCCATGGCGACGATCGCCCGTGAATTGGTGGAACGCGACGGAGTACGCCGTCTGGTGGTGGCGGGCGGCGAGACCGCGGGCGCGGTGGTGTCGGCGCTTGGCGTGACCGGCCTGCGGATCGGCGCCCAGATCGACCCCGGCGTGCCCGGCACGGTCACCCTCGACGCGCCGGCGATCGCGCTGGCGCTGAAGTCGGGGAATTTCGGCGGCCCGGACTTCTTCGCGAAGGCACTGGCGGCGATGCCGTGAACGTTCGAGGTCAGGCCGTTATCGCGTGAACGTGCACGTCGCGCCCCGAGTGCCTCGTCAGGATCTCCAGGGCGCGCCTCTCGTGCTGGCCGTCCCGGGTCCGCACCCACAGCAGCAAGCCGCCGTGCGCCAGGTGTTCCTGGATGTTGCGCGCGTGCGACTCGCCGACCAGGGCGGCGAGTGCGGATCCGATCATTCCGCCCGCACCTCCCGCCATGGCCGCGCCGGTGATTGCGGCGGCCAGCGTTCCGCCGGAAGCCACAATGGCTCCGGCCGCGGCGACCGCGCCGACGTAGAGAAGAGTGCCGATCAGCACGCCCTCGGCGTCGCCCACCGACTCCCCGGAGACGTAGGCGCGACGGGGAACGGAAGGGTCGTCCTCAAGCTCGGAGACCTTGGCGTACCGGTGTTCCAGTTTCGCCTGCACCGCCCGCTCCGAGGCGAGCAGCGACAACTCGGCGCGGTCGAAGCCTGAACTCATCAGCTCGTCGATCGCGTCCTGAAGGGCGCTTGCGGTCTCGAAGACCCCGACTGCCTCCCGGATGGTGTCATGCGGCCGCTCAGTCATTGGAAACAACTCCACAGCTACAATATAGGGTGGAAGAATGTGGCTATCGGCACTGGCCATCATTGATTCAGATCAGCCTTCCGGAACGGTGCCGCTGCTCAGGAGGCCAGAACATGGCCAGGAAACTCCAACCGTCGGGCATTCGGCCAGTTGGCCGGCGGGCGCATCAGCCCTCGCCGCCCGCCGCCGATCGGCATCCGCAGCGTCAAGTCCAGGAAGAGGACGCGGTCTTCGACGTCGTGGAAGAGGCCGGCAAGGAGTCATTTCCGGCTAGCGACTCGCCGTCATGGACTCCCTGATCGCCTTTGTCGGGGGCTTTTCCGGCTCGCACCGCCAGCCCCGAGCAAACCTCACAGAGGTACGGTCGCCACCCCCCAGACCAGCCCGTGATCGGCGGCCTGCAGCAGGATCACCAGGGCGTCGGCGCCGCGATGCCAGGTGTCGGCGTGCACCGTGACCGACACTGGGCTTCCGTCCCAGGTGCCGATCCGGGCGATGCTGCGCACCACGTTGAAATCGGTCAGCACGCGGCCTGAGTTCTCCCCGCGCCGCACCTCGGTTACATGCCGGGCGTCGATCGCCGCCAGCAGCAGGTCGGCGGCGCCGGTCGTCGCCGCCTCCGGGACGATCACGGTGACGGCACCGTCGGAGCGGCGGCCGTACTCGACCGGGATCGTCACCCGCTCGGCCGGGCTCATCGTCAGGCGCGCGCGGATGGACGCCTCGACGTCGCCGCGGCGCGAG
>CAYNFA010000642.1:0-2975 GCA_964396345.1 uncultured Thalassobaculum sp. | reverse complement strand
GGAACTCCCGGATCGTCACCGCCAGGATCGGGGTGCGGCCCTGGCCGCCGCCGACCAGCACCTCGAAGCCGGTCCGCCCGTCGGCGTCGCGCTTCAGGCGCAGGCCGATGTCGTGGGCGGCGGTGACCGCCCGGTCGCGCCCGGAGCCGGTCACCGCGACCTTGAACTTGCGCGGCAGGAACGAGAATTCCGGGTGCAGGGTCGACCACTGCCGGATCAGCTCGCAGTAGATCCGCGAATCGGCGATCTCGTCGGCAGCGACCCCGGCGGTGGCGTCGGCGGTGGTGTTGCGGATGCAGTTGCCGCTGGTCTGGATGGCGTGCATCTCGACCTCGGCCAGTTCGGCCAGGATGTCCGGCACCTCACCCAGTGTCGGCCAGTTGAACTGGATGTTCTGGCGGGTGGTGAAATGGCCGTAGCCGCGATCGTAGCGCCGGGCGATGAAGGCGAGCCGGCGGAGCTGGCGCGACGACAGCGTGCCGTAGGGGATCGCGACCCGCAGCATGTAGGCGTGCAGCTGCAGGTACAGCCCGTTGGTCAGCCGAAGCGGCTTGAACTCGTCCTCGCTCAGCTCACCGCTGACCCGGCGGGCGACCTGCTCGCGGAACTGCTCGACCCGCTGGGTCACGAAGGTCCGATCGAATTCGTCGTAGCGGTACATGGGTGCTCTCGCCGGTTTCGGTCAGCGTCGGGTGGCTTGGTAGCCGAGGTCGGTGCGGACGCTCGGGCCGAGGGTGCGCAGGGTCTCGCGCTGGCCGAGCGGCACCGGGCCGTCGGCGCCGGGCTGCACGTCGAAGGCGTAGGGGCCGATCACCCGGCCCGCGCGGGCGTCCCGCTCGGCGGCCGCCTGCAGGGCGTCGAGTTCGGCCTCGGTGGCGGCAATCGCGGCGTCGGCCAGGGACTCCGACCAGCCGCCGACGGCGGTCAGGTAGATCACGAAGCCGTCCAGCAGGCGGTTGGCGGTGATGGCGGTGTGCGGCATGACGGACGATCCCCGGACTCAGGAGGCGACGGACAGCGCGCGCGGCGCGGCGGTGGCGGTGGCGGTAGCGGTAGCGGTAGCGGTAGCGTTCTGCGGGTTGGACGCGGCGGCGGCCAGCCGCACGACCTCGCCGACGATCACCAGCGCCGGCCCGGTGAGCCGGTGGGCGCGGGCGACCGCGGGCAGGGCGGCGACGGTGGTCAGAAACCGCCGCTCGGTCGGCAGGCTGGCGCTCTCGACGATCGCCGCGGGGGTCGCCGGGTCCAGGCCGTTCGCCAGCAGCCGATCGGCGATCGCGGCGATCCGGCTCAGGCCCATGTAGACGGCGACAGTCTGGCCGGGGCGGGCGGCGGCGGCCCAGTCAATGTCCGGCTCGCCGTCGTCGGCGCCGTGGCCGGTGACATAACAGACGCTCGAGGCGATGCCGCGGTGGCTGAGCGGGAAGCCGGCGGCGCTGGCGGCGGCGGTCGCGGCGGTGATGCCGGGTACCACCTCGACCTCGATGCCGTGGTCGCGCAGGTGTGCCACCTCCTCGCCGACGCGGCCGAACACGTTGGGGTCGCCGCCCTTCAGACGCACGACGCGCTGGCCGTCGCGGGCGCGGTGCAGCAACAGGGCGTTGATCTCGGCCTGTCTCCAGGAATGCGCGCCCTTGGCCTTGCCGACGCAGACCCGGGCGGCGTCGCGCCGGGCCAGGCCGAGGATCGCCTCGCCGACCAGCCGGTCGTGGATCACCACGTCGGCCTGCTGCAGCAGACGCAGGGCCTTCAGGGTCAGGAGGTCGGGATCGCCGGGCCCGGCGCCGACGATGTGGACCACGCCGGCCGTCCGGCCGCCGTCCGGGGCGGCGAGCCGTTCGAGGACCTGGGCGCCGCCGTCGGCCTCGCCGCGCAGGATGCGAGCCGCGATCGGCCCGTCCAGGATCGCGTCCCAGAATCGCCGGCGGACCGTCGCCGAGCCCAGGGTCTGGTTCACCGCGGGGCGGGCGGAGTCGAGGGTGCGGGCGAGCGCGCCCAGCCGCGACGGCAGCACCGCCTCGATCCAGGCGCGCACCCGCCGGGCCAGTGCCGGCGAGGTTCCGCCGGTCGACACCGCGATCAGCACCGGGTCGCGGTCGATGATCGCCGGCATGATGAACGTCGACAGCTCGGGCCGGTCCACGACGTTGACCGGAATGCGGGCGGCGCGGGCGGCGGCCGCGACCGCGACACCGTCGGCATCCGGCTCGGCGACGATGACGACCGCGCGGCCGGCAATCGTGCGGGCGTCGAGCGGCGGTCGGTCTATGGTCAGCCGGCCCGCCGCCGCCCAGTCCAGGATTTCGGCCGCCGGCGCGCCCGTGGCGACGGTGACGGTCGCGCCGGCGGCCAGCAGCAGGCGTGTCTTGGCGACCGCGGCGTCGCCGCCGCCGACCACCAGGACGGGCTCGCCGGCGAGGCGCAGGAAAGCGGGGAAGCCGTTCACGACGGGCGCCTCGATCCGGGGGACGGTGTGCTAGTCTCGGCGCTCGTGAAGGGTCGGGACACCGTGCGACTCCCTGGTTCGTGTTCACGAGCCCACGGGAGAGGTCCCCGTGGCGCTTTAGCAATTGGTGACGCGGCTGCAAGCTGCCCGATCAAATCGCCGCGGGTCCGTCAGATGGGGTGGACCGTTCCCCAGTGCGTCGATGGGTGGACGATATAATGGACGGATGTTCTATGTAAAGAACGAAGGCCGATATTAAGAACGAAATTAAGACGGGTTGGGATCGATGTCGCAGCGCATCAGGGAGCCGGGGACGGCAGGGGCCCCGCCGAAGTTCGGGGGGGAGTTGCAGCGCGCCCGCAAGGACGCGGGTCTCAGCCTGGATGAGTTGGCGCGCCGTTCCGGGGTGTCGAAGTCGATCCTGTCGCAGATAGAGCGCGACAGCACCAACCCGACCATCGCGACGGTCTGGCGGATCTGCGCGGCGCTCGAGCGATCGCCGGAGAGCCTGTTTCGAGGTGCCGAGGAG
>CAYNFA010000641.1:0-2976 GCA_964396345.1 uncultured Thalassobaculum sp. | reverse complement strand
CGGGGAGGGCGCGCAGCAGCAGCTCGACGTCGCCGACGATCGGCACGCCGGCGGCCTTGGCGGCGGCGGCGGCGGGATGCGGTTGCGGGTGGGTGTGCGGGATGCCGGGTGACAGCACCAGGGCGTCGACGTCCGCGAACCCGCGCGCCGCAAGATCGACGACGGTGACCCCGGCGACACCCCGCAACGCCGAGCGCCGGTCGTCGGAGTCGTCCCAGGCCAATACCGTCGCCCCGGCCGCCGCGAGCGCACGCGCGGCGACCGCCCCGGACTTGCCGAGGCCCATCACCGCGTAGGTGTGATCGCGCGCGAAGCCGAGGTTCAGCATCCCGTCACCTCAGCTTCAGGGTCGAGAGGCCGACCAGCGCCAGGATGATGGCGATGATCCAGAACCGGATGACGATGGTCGGCTCCTGCCACCCCTTCTTCTCGAAGTGATGGTGCAGCGGCGCCATGCGGAACACCCGCCGGCCGGTCAGCTTGAACGAGGCCACCTGGACGATCACCGAGACCGTCTCCAGCACGAACAGCCCGCCGATGATCGCCAGTACCAGCTCGTGCTTGGTGACCACGCTGATGGCGCCGAGCGCGCCACCGAGCGAGAGCGAGCCGGTGTCGCCCATGAACACCATGGCCGGCGGCGCGTTGAACCACAGGAAGCCGAGCCCGGCACCGACCAGCGCGCCGCACAGCACCGCCAGTTCGCCGGCGCCCGGCACATGGTGGATCTGCAGGTAGTTGGCGAACACCGCGTTGCCGGATAGATAGGCGATCAGCGCGAAGCAGGCGCCGGCGATCATCACCGGCACGATCGCCAGCCCGTCGAGGCCGTCGGTCAGGTTGACGGCGTTGGAGGCGCCGACCATCACGAACACCGCGAACGGCACGAAGAACCAGGACAGCTGGATCAGCACGTCCTTGAAGAACGGCACCGCCAGCCGGAAGGTCAGCGGCTCCGCCATGGCCGACGAGATCGCCAGTGTCGCGGCGGTGCCGATGGCGATCTGGAACGCCAGCTTCAGCTTGCCCGGCAGCCCCTTGGAGTTGCGGCGAGTCAGCTTCAGCCAGTCGTCGCCGAAGCCGATCGCCCCGAAGCCGATGGTGACCAGCAGCACCGACCAGACGTAGGGGTTGGCCAGGTTCGCCCACAGCAGGGTGGAGACGCTGAGGCCGATCAGGATCAGCAGGCCGCCCATGGTGGGCGTCCCCTTCTTGGTGAGCAGGTGGCTCTCCGGACCGTCCTCGCGAATCGGCTGGCCGCCCCGCTGCCGGCTCTTCAGCCAGCGGATCAGCGACGGGCCGAGCACGAACGCGATCAGCAGCGCGGTCATGGTGGCGCCGCCGGTCCGGAAGGTCAGGTACCGGAACACGTTGAACATTTGGTTGGTGTCGGCGAGCGGGGCGAGCAGGTTGTACAGCATCGGCTCAGCCCCCGTTCGCGGCGCGGCGGTCCGACGCGGCGAGCGCCTCGATGGCCGTCACGATCGCCTTCATGCGCATGCCGAGCGAGCCTTTCACCAGCACCACGTCACCGGGTGTCACGGCGGCGGCGACGGCGGCCGCGATATCCTCGGAGCGCTCGGCGTGGCCGGCGACCAGAGTGGCGGGCAGCGCGACCGCGAGGGCGCGCATTTCCGGCCCGACCAGGAACACCGCGTCGGGCCGCGCGGCGGTCACCGCCTCGGCGAGCCCGCGGTGGGCGGCGGCGGCGGTCGCGCCCAGTTCCAGCATGTCGCCCAGCACCACGATCCGGCGCCCGGCGGCGGCGGGGTGGGTTCCGGCGAACACCGCCAGCGCGGCGCGCATCGCCGGCGGGCTGGCGTTGTAGCTCTCGTCGATGAGGGTGACCGGGCCATCCGGCAGGTCGAGCCGGACCTGACCGCCGCGGCCGCGCATCGCCGAGACGCCGGCGAGGGCCGCGGTCCCGACCGACGGGTCAAGACCGAGGGCGTGCAGGGTGGCTGCCACGCCGAGGCTGTTGATCGCCCAGTGCCGGCCGATGCCGCCGACCGTCCAGGACAGCCGGCGACCGTCGATCTCGGCCGTGACGCGGGTGCCGTCGGCACTCGACGCGGCGTCCAGCAGCCGCGCGTCGGCCGGGGCGCCGGTGCCGAACGTAACGACGCGAGCGATCGCCAGACGGCGGGCGTGGGCGGCGAGGCGCTCGAACTGGCCGTTGTCGCGGTTCAGGACGGCGGCACCGCCCCCCTCGATCCCCTCCAGGATTTCGGCCTTGGCGTCGGCGATCTGCTCGATGCCGGTGAAGAACCCGGCGTGCACCATCTCGACGTTGGTGATCAGGGCGGCGTGCGGCCGGACCATGCGGGCGAGCGGGCGGATCTCGTCCGGATGGTTCATGCCGAGCTCGAACACCGCGAACGCCGCCTGCCGGTCGAGGCGGGCCAGCGACAGCGGCGCGCCGATGTGGTTGTTCAGGTTGCCCTTGCTGGCGACGGTCGGCCCGTAGGCCGCCAGCGCGGCCGCCAGCATCTCCTTGGAGCCGGTCTTGCCGACGCTGCCGGTCACCGCGGCGATGCGCGCCGACGAGCGGGCGCGGGCGGCGTGGCCGAGCGCAACAAGGGCGGCCAGCGGGTCGGGAACCACCAGGAGCCGCGCGTCGTCGGCCAGCCCGGCCGGCGCGCGCACCACCAGCGCCGCGACGGCCCCGGCCCGCAGCGCCTGGCCGACGTGATCGTGGCCGTCGGTGCGCTCGCCCGGCAGCGCCACGAACAAGTCACCCGGCTGCACGGCGCGGCTGTCGATGGCGACTCCGGACGCGGTCCAGGGGCGGCCCAGGGGCGTGCCGCCGGTCGCGGTAACGGCGTCGTCGCGGGTCCAGAGCGCGGCCATCATGCCGAGCCTCCCGGGCGAGCCGCGGCGGCCTCTCTGGCCACCGTGGCGTCGTCGAACGGCCGGAGCTCGCCCTTGATCTCCTGGCCTTGCTCGTGCCCCTTGCCCGCGATCATCAACACATCG
>CAYNFA010000640.1:0-2977 GCA_964396345.1 uncultured Thalassobaculum sp. | reverse complement strand
TACCGGACGGACGACGATGATCCTGTATCGCCTGCGCTGCCGCGACGACCATGAATTCGAAGGCTGGTTCCGCAACGCCGCCGCGTTTGACGACCAGAGCGAATCCGGATCGCTGGAATGCCCGGTGTGCGGCTCGGCCGAGGTCCGCAAGGCGCTGATGGCTCCGAACATCGCGACAGGCGCCGCTGCCAGAACCGGCGATGCCGCCGGCGGGCCGCCCGCCGTCCCGGCGCCGGCCGCCGAGGTTCAGGCCATGCACCCGGCCGCCCAACACGCCGCGGACCTGAAGCGCCGGCTGCGTGAGCTTCGGCGGGTGGTCGAGCAGAATTGCGACTATGTCGGCGACCGCTTCGCCGAGGAGGCCCGCAGGATTCACTACGGCGAGGCCGATGCCCACGGCATCTACGGCGAGACCACCCCCGAGGAGACTGAGCGCCTGAAGGACGAAGGCATCGAGTTCGGCTCGATCCCGTGGGTGCGCGACGACGCGTGATCGGGTCGCCCGGCGAGGACCGGCCGGCTAGCGCTTGCGCGCCACCAGCGCGTAGTTGACGCGGGCATCCGCGGTCTCCCGGAACACGCCCTCGACCGGGTCGTACGCCAGGCCGACCGGCGGCTCCACCGCAAACCCCCGGGGCTCCAGGAGTTGCCGCAACTCGTCCGGCGTCGGGAATTTCGACCAGTCGTGGGTGCCGCGCGGGACCCAGCGCAGCACGTACTCGGCCGCTACGATCGCGCCGGCATAGGAGCGCGGGGTGCGGTTGATGGTGGTCAGCACCAGGACGCCGCCCGGCCGCAGAAGGCGGGCGATGGCGTCGACGAACGCCTCGCGGTCGGCAACGTGCTCGACGACCTCACTGGCCACCACCGCGTCGAACCGCCGGTCGGCGGCGACAAGGTCTTCGGCGGCGCCGGCGACGTACTCGATCTCCAGGCCACCGGCCGCCGCGTGGGAGGCGGCGGCGGAGATGCCGGCCGCGTCGGCGTCGACCCCGGTGACCCGGGCGCCGAGCCGGGTCATGGGCTCGGCCAGGAGGCCGCCGCCGCAGCCGATGTCCAACACGCGGAGTCCGGCCAGCGGCCGTCGACGATCACCGGTAGCGCCCGCCAGGGGCCCGAGCGCCTCACGGATCACGGCCATGCGGGCCGGGACGTAGCGGTGCAGAGGGCCGTGCGGCCCATCCGGATCCCACCAGCGACCCGCGAGGCGCGCGAACCGACCGACATCGGCCGAGTCGACCGTTCCGCCGGCGACCCGCGAGGCGGTGGGCACGGATTCCGGGACGATCGCCGCGGACGGTGCCGCCGATGGCCGATGGCGGCCTAGGCAGTGAGCTCGGAACATTCGTCCTCCTCGCCCCCAAGGGGGCTTTGGTCCGGGCGCGCTTGCCCGGCGCGCCCGTGCGTAATATGGATACGCCCGCCCGCGGTCGGCAAGCCTTCGTGCCGGCCAGCCGCGGCGCCCCAATGGCCTGGACACGGATAGCGCGATGGCACGCATCGTGATGAAGTTCGGCGGCACGTCGGTCGGCGACGTCGACCGGATCAAGAACGTCGCCCAGCGCGTCAAGCGCGAGGTTGATGCCGGCAACGAGGTCGCGGTGGTGGTGTCGGCGATGTCCGGCACCACGAACCAATTGGTCGCCTGGACCAGTGCGATCTCCCGCCTGCACGACGCCCGCGAGTACGATGTGGTGGTCGCCTCGGGCGAGCAGGTGACGGTCGGATTGCTGGCGCTGGCGTTGCAGGACATCGGCATCAACGCCCGCTCCTGGCTGGGCTGGCAGATCCCGTTCCGAACCGACGGCATCCACGGCAAGGCGCGGATCGACCGCATCGAGACCGAGGAGATGGAGCGTCGCTTCGCCCAGGGACAGGTCGCGGTGGTGGCCGGTTTCCAGGGCATCGGGCCGGACGCCCGCATCACCACGCTCGGCCGCGGCGGCTCGGACACCTCGGCAGTGGCGTTGGCGGCGGCGCTCAAGGCCGATCGCTGCGACATCTACACCGACGTGGACGGGGTCTACACCACCGACCCGCGGATCGTGTCGAAGGCCCGCAAGATCGAGCGGATCACCTACGAGGAGATGCTGGAACTGGCGTCGCAGGGCGCGAAGGTCCTGCAGACCCGGTCGGTCGCCATGGCCATGCAACACGGGGTGCGCGTGCAGGTGCTGTCGAGCTTCATCGACGTGCCGGGCACCCTGGTCGTCGATGAGGATGAGATCGTGGAACAGCAAGTCGTCACCGGCATCGCCTACAGCCCCGACGAGGCGAAGATCACCCTGGTCGGCGTGCCCGACCGGCCGGGCGTCGCCGGCGCCATCTTCGGGTCGCTCGCCGATGCCGCCGTCAACGTGGACATGATCGTCCAGAACGTCAGCCAGGACGGCCAGACCACCGACCTGACCTTCACCGTTGGCAAGGCAGATCTCGACCGCGCCAGCCACGTCCTGGGCAAGCTGCGCAACGACCTCGCCTACGCCGAGCTGGTCGCCGACTCCAACGTCTGCAAGGTCTCGGTGGTCGGCGTCGGCATGCGCAGCCAGCCCGGCATCGCCAAGACCATGTTCCAGACCCTGGCCGAGAAGAGCATCAACATCCAGGTCATCTCGACCTCCGAGATCAAGGTCAGCGTGCTGATCGGCGCCGACTACACCGAGCTGGCGGTCCGCGCGCTGCACACCGCCTTCGGTCTCGACGCCGACGCGGACTCCTGAGCCCATGACCGGGCCCACCGCCTCCCGGAGGACCGGCCGAGGCGGCGGGCCCCGGGAGATGCTGCGTCACCTGCGCGACGCCATGGCCGGCGTGGGGACTCCGCAGGAGCGTCTGGACAGCACGGTCAAGATCATCGCTGGCGCCCTCAGCGCCGAGGTGTGCTCGATCTACGTCCGGCGCAGCGGCAACGTCCTGGAACTCTGCGCCACCGAGGGGCTGAACCGCGAGGCGGTATACCGCACCCGCATGCGGTTCG
>CAYNFA010000639.1:0-2979 GCA_964396345.1 uncultured Thalassobaculum sp. | reverse complement strand
CCGGCAACGGTCGAGCGCCAACTGAAGGCCCAAGTCGCCTGGGCCAAGCTGGTGCGGCGGCGGTTCGGCAACGACGTGACGGTCAGCCTCGAGGAAGTCAACGACGTCCTGCGTCGCATGGAGTCGGAAGCCGGGAAGACCCAGAAGCGCGTGTCCGAGATCGTCCTGACGGTCGATGAGCCGGGCAACGAAGAGCAGGTCCGCCAGCTTGCGGAGCGCATTGTCGAGCAGTTGCGCGCCGGTTCCAATTTCGGCGGCGTGGCGCGACAATTCTCGGCATCGGCCAACGCGGCGATCGGCGGCGACGTCGGCTGGGTGCTGCCGGAGCGCTTGGCGCCCGAGATTGCCGAAGCCGTCCGCGGCCTGGAGCCCGGGCAGATTTCCAGCCCGATCCGGACGCTGTTCGGTTTCCACATCATCCAGGTTTCGGACTCGCGGGTGATCGCGGCCACCGACCCGATGGCCGCCGTGGTCGACCTGAAGCAGATATTCCTCCCGGTCCCCGCCGGCGCCGCCCCCGACGTGCGTCAATCACAACGCTCTCTCGCGGAAGCCGTCTCCGGCACGGCCCAGAGTTGCGACGACTTGGTCGAGTTGGCCAAGGAGGTCAAATCACCGGCCTCGGCCGACCTCGGCGAGGTCAAGATCGGGGAACTGGCACCGGCGATCCGGGATCAGGTCACCGGACTGACGGTCGGCCAGATGAGCCGCCCGATCGATCTGCCGAACGGTGTCATGGTCGTGATGGTGTGCTCCAGGACGGCACCGCCGAGCAACCTGCCGGAAGTCGCCCAGATCAGCGCGCAGCTCGAAGCCCAGCGTTTCGAGATCCTGGCACAGCGCTACATCCGGGACCTTCGGCGCAGCGCGTTCGTCGAGCCACGCGTCTGATCGCCCGGCCATGACCGCTTCATTGCCGCTGGTCCTGACCCCCGGCGAGCCGGCTGGCGTCGGCTGCGAGATCGCGGCCGAGTGTTGGCTGAGGCGCGACCAGGGAGTGCCCGCTTTTGCGCTGCTCGACGACCCCGAGCGGGTGGCGAGCCGGTTGCGCAGCATCGGTCGGATGGTGCCAATCCGGACGATCCAAGGTCCCGAGGAGGGAATTGAGGCGTTCCGGCATGGCCTGCCAGTCATTCCGCACGCCTTTCCCGTTCCAGACCGGCCCGGCAAGCCCGACCCCCTCAACGGTCCGGCGGTCGCCGGGGCGATCGAGCAAGCCGTTGCGATGGTCGTCGCCGGTCGGGCGGCGGCGGTGGTGACCAACCCGATCCAGAAGGAGACCCTGTACCAGGCCGGCTTCGCGTTTCCGGGACACACCGAGTTCCTGGCGCATCTGGCGGGTCCTGGCGTGGTGCCGGTCATGCTGCTGGCCTCGGACGCGCTCCGGGTGGTGCCCGTTACGATCCACATCCCGCTTGCGGAGGTTTCGAAGCGGCTCACCGTCGAGGCGATCGTTTCTGTCGGGACGATCACGGCGCAGGCGTTGCGGAACGATTTTGGAATTGCCGAGCCAAGGCTGGCGGTCGCCGGGCTCAACCCTCACGCTGGCGAGGGCGGGGCGCTCGGACGCGAGGACCTTGACATCGTCGCCCCCGCGGTCGCGGCACTGCGGGCTGCAGGAATCAACGCCGTCGGCCCACTTCCGGCGGACACGATGTTCCATGCCGAGGCCCGCGCCGGATACGACGTTGCCCTCGGGATGTATCACGACCAAGTGCTGGTGCCGCTGAAAACACTGGATTTCTGGGGCGGGGTCAACGTCACCCTTGGCCTGCCGTTCGTGCGCACCTCGCCCGACCACGGGACGGCGCTGGCGCTCGCCGGCACCGGTCGGGCTCGACCGGATAGCTTGCTGGCCGCGCTGCGGCTCGCCGCCCGCATGGCGGAGCGCCGGGCCGCCGTGACCGGCACCGCCGGAGGATCGGCGTGAAGGACCCCGTCGTCGTCCGGGTCGCCGCCCTGCCGCCGCTGCGCGAGGCGATCGCCGCTGCCGGCTTCTCTGCCAAGAAGAGCCTGGGGCAGAACTTTCTCCTGGACATCAATCTCACCCGCCGGATCGCCCGCGCCGCCGGTCCGCTGGACGTCGGCACCACCATCGAGATCGGACCGGGGCCGGGCGGGCTGACCCGGGCACTGCTGATCGAGGGGGCGACCACCCTGATCGCCGTCGAACGCGACGCGCGGGCCGCCGCCGCCCTGGCTCCGTTGGCCGAGGCTGCGGAGGGCCGTCTCCAGCTTGTCGAGGCGGACGCCCTCGAGGTCGACGCCGCTACACTGGGCGCAGCACCCCGCCGGATTGTCGCGAACCTGCCGTACAACGTCGCCACCCGGCTGCTGCTGGGCTGGCTCGAAACACCGTCCGCGTTCGAGTCCCTGACGCTGATGTTTCAGAAGGAGGTCGCCGACCGGTTGCTGGCGGAACCCGGGGCCGAGGCCTATGGCCGCCTCTCGGTGCTCGTGCAGTGGCTCTGCGTCGTGCGGCGGGTGACCGACCTGCCGCCGTCAGCGTTCACCCCGGCGCCGAAGGTCTGGTCGAGCGTGGTCCGCCTGCAACCGAGGCCCGAGCCGTCGCACCCGGCCGACCGTCGAACCCTGGAGAGGGTGACCGAGGCCGCCTTCGGGCAACGCCGCAAGATGCTCCGTCAGAGCCTCAAGGGCCTCGGCGGCGACGCCCTGCTGGCGGCCGCCGGTATTGAGCCGACAATGCGTCCCGAACGCTTGGCGGTTGCCGATTTCTGTCGCCTCGCCAATGCCCTGACCGACCGCGAGACCCGCCGATGACCGACTCAGACGCCCCGCTCGACCCGATGACCACCATCCACCGTGACACCGACGGACTTACCATCCGGCCGGCAACCCACGACGATCTGCCGAGCGTCGTCGCGATGCTCGCCGACGACGGCCTCGCCAAGTCCCGTGAACGGCCGGATACCCCGCTACCAGATGTTTACGCCCAGGCATTCGAGCGGATGACGCGGC
>CAYNFA010000638.1:0-2988 GCA_964396345.1 uncultured Thalassobaculum sp. | reverse complement strand
CCCCAGGCGGCGACCGCGGCGCCGGCGGCCGGGCCGCGCTCGAACACGACCGGCGCGATGCCACGCTCGACCAGCCGGGCGGCGGCAGCCAGGCCGACGGGGCCGGCGCCGATCACGGCGACCGGAAGATGCTCGTTCATGGCGCCCCTACTCCTTGTTGGTCGATGGATCGATGATCGATGCATATGGTCAAATGAAGGGGCGTCACGGGCAGCACGACCCGGCCTCTCCGCAGGCGACCTTCTCCGAGGCGATCAGGCAGCTAGTGACGTCCATCCAGGCCTCGACCGCGACCTTGAATGCGGCGCGGCCCTTGTCGGTGATCGTGTAGACCTTGCGCTCGCGCCCCGAGACCACCTCGGCCTCGGCGGTGACGTAGCCGCCCTCCTCGAACTCCCGCAGCACCGGGTAGATCGTGCCCTCGGTCGGCGAGCAGCAGCCGTTGGTAGTGCGCTCGACGGCGCGGGCGACGTCGTAGCCGTGCATCGGCTTGTCGTGCAGGACGCACAGGATGAAGAACTTCGAGAGACTCATCTTGATCGTGCCGTTCCAATAGTCCCGGCTCAGGAAATCCGGGGACGGCTTGGTGACGGCGCGGGATTTGATCGTTAATCTTGCCATATCGACAATCTATGCATTGACCATCAATGCGTCAATGGTTGATGCGTCCGGAGAGCCATTTTCCGCCGCGCCGGTCAGGTCGGGGTGGTGGGCCCGGACTGCGCCGCCTCGACGGTCGGCCGGCCGGTCTGCCGCGCCTTGCTCTCCCGGTGGGCGATGAACAGCGCGGCGCCGACGATGATCGCCGAACCGACCCAGGTGTAGAGCCCGGGCGCCTCGGCGAACAGCACGTAGCCGATCAGCGCCGACCACAGCAACTGCAGGTAGCGGGCGCTCTGCACCGCCGACATCTCGCCGACCTTGAAGCCCTGCATCATCGCCAGGTGGCCGAGGGTCGCCAGCCCGGCGATCGCGATCGTGACCAGCCATTCCTCAATGGTCGGCGCCCGCCACACCAGCATCGCCGGCACGAAGGTCACCGCGGTCACGAAAATCGACAGATAGGCGACCACCGCCGGCCCGCTCTCGCGCCGGGTGAGCACCTTGGCGATCAGGTCGGAGACGGCGAAGATCGGTGCCGCGATCAGCATGGCGATGGCGCCGGGATCGACCACGGCGAAGCCCGGCCGCACGATCAGGAGGGCGCCGAACAGCCCGACCACCACCGCGATGATGCGCGGCAGCCGGATCGCTTCGCGCAGGAAGATCACCGCCCCGATGGTCGCGAACACCGGGTTGGTGAACCCGATCGCCGTCACCTCGGCCAGCGGAATGCGGCTCATCGCGTAGAACCACAGCATCACGCCGATGCCGTGCATGGTGCCGCGCAGGACGTGCAGCTTCCAGTTCGCCGCCGCCACGTCGGGCCAGCGCACCCGGATGAAGAAGGGCGCCAGGAACAGCAGCCCGAAGGCGTAGCGCAGGAACGAGACCTGGATGGGATCCATGTGCGATCCCACATGCCGGACCAGCGCCATGAAGGTCGAGAAGATCAGGCCCGACAGGGCGATCCAGAACATTCCCTGGACGTTCGGCGGCACCGCCGCGAAGGCAGCGCGCCATTTGACGACAGGCAGCATAGGCTGGATTCCGGACACGCCCGGCGCCGGCCGGCGCCACGAAGACTGACAAGGGAGCACGCACCCATGAGCGGATCAAGCACCATCACCCTGCTGCCGGACAGCCTGGTCTCGACCGACTGGTTGGCCGACCACCTCGACGCCCCGGGGCTCAGGGTGTTCGACACCACCTGCTTTCTGGTGCCGGACCCGAAGACCACGCTGCGCGCCGAGAGCGGCCGCGCCGCCTATGAGGCCGGCCACATCCCCGGCGCGGCGTTGCTCGACATCACCGACGACGCGTTCTCCGATCCGGCCGGCCGGTTCCGCTTCACCATGCCGACCCCGGAGCGCCTGGCTGAGGCGTTCGCCGCCCACGGCGTCGGCGACGACACCGCCGTCGTGCTGTACGCCGCCGACAACCCGAGCTGGGCGACCCGCTTCTGGTGGATGCTGCAGGTCGCCGGCCACGACAACGCGACGGTGCTCGACGGCGGCCTGAAGAAGTGGAAGGCCGAGGGCCGCCCGGTCGAGACCGGCGTCGAGCGCCACCCCGAGGCCAAGCTGACCGCGAAGCCGCGCCCGCACCTGGTGGTCGGCCGCGACGGCGTGCTGGCCGCCCTCGCGGACGGCGCCTGCGTGGTCAACGCGCTGTCGCCCGAGCAGCACCGCGGCGACGGCGTGCACTACGGCCGCCCGGGCCGTATCGCCGGGTCGGTCAACGTCGCCTCCCGCGACCTCCTGGACCCGGAGACCGGCGCGTTCATCCCGGCCGACGAGATCGCCGCCACCCTGCGCGAGGTCGGGGCGCTCGACGCCAAGCGGGTGGTGCCGTATTGCGGCGGCGGCATCGCCGCCAGCGTCACCACCTTCTGGCTAACCCGCCTCGGCCACCGCAACGTCGCCCTCTACGACGCCTCGCTGTCGGAATGGGTGACGGACCCGAGCCTGCCGATGGAGACTGATTGAATACGACACCGCCACGTCACCGCACCGGCAGGGCGGCCTCGACCAGGCCGATCCAGTAGGCGGCGCCGTGCGGCAGCGCGGCGTCGTCGAAATCGTAGTACTGACCGTGCAGGCCACGGCCCTGCCCGGCCTCGCCGCCGTTGCCGAGAAACGCGAAGCAGCCTTCCTTGACCGCCAGCATGCGGGCGAAGTCCTCGGCCCCGCCGATCGGCCGGCAATCCGGGTCGACCGCGTCCACGCCCAGCGCGTCGCGCGCCGCCCGCACCGCCAGGTCGGTCGCCTCGGCGGTGTTGATCGTCGGCACGAACGAGTTCGAGTACGACACCTCGCAGCCGGCGCCGTGGGCGGCGCAGACGCCAGCCGCGATCCGCCGCATCAGCGCCTCGACCCTGGCCTGGGA
>CAYNFA010000637.1:0-2993 GCA_964396345.1 uncultured Thalassobaculum sp. | reverse complement strand
TGAGGGGACCCGGCCCGGCTACCGTCCCGCGGTGCGTCAGAGCGCCTCGGCCTGGCTGGTGCGCCGGTCGAGCGGCTGGTCGCCCTGTTCCGTCAGCCAGAAGTACAGCAGCGCCATCTCCGGGTAGTTCTCGAAGAACTCCGAGTTCTGGCGCGCCTGGAACAGCTTGCGCTCCGCCTCCGCCGGCCGCCCCGACTTGCTAAGCATCCGCGCCCAGTAGACGTAGACCTCCGAGGACTGCGGGTGCAGGGCGGCGGCCTTCTGGAAGCTCGCCTCGGCGGCCTTGAATTTCTTCGACTCGGTCTCCGCCACTCCCTTGATGACGTAGGCGCTCGACAGCAGGACCGGGTTGCTCGTCATCGGCCAGTAGGTCGGGTAGATGACCTTCTCGACGTTCCGGATCGCCTCCTCGAAGCGGTCCTCGTGGACGTCCAGGAACGCGCAGTTCAGGAAGCCGATCGGCTGGCGGGGATTCGACGCCTGGGCCTTCAGGAAGTATTCCCGGGCGGTCGTCTGGTCGCGTTCCAGCATCGCCAGGATCCCCCGCAAGTTCTCGGTGAGGGCCCGGTGGCGGTGGCCCACCACGCTCGGAAGTTCGTCGAGCTGCTTCTCGATCAGCGCCCGCGAGGGCGCCAGTTCCTTGTCGTTCACGGCGCGGTAGTTCAGGTCGTAAAGCGTCGCGAGGTACGGGTCGAGCTTCAGAACGGCGGCGAACGCCGCGTCGCGGATCATGTGGTCGAAGTCGTCATCCTCGGTGTGACCGTTGACCTCGATGTCGAAATACCCGGATTTCGGATCGTAACCCGTGAGAATGAGCTTCAGCTTCATTTCATCGGCGACGACATACTCCGCGACCCGCCCGTCCGGGCCGTTCTGCACAACCTGAACGCGCTTGGTCTCGTCCTCGACGATCACGCTGGTGACCATCTTGGGCGGAATGATGCCCATGAGGCTGTGGATCGCGCCAAGCGCGGACTCAAGCCCCGCCGCCTGCGCCAGCGCCGCCGACACCGGTTTGGTCTTGCTCGACTGGATCGTCGGCGCCGCCACCAGCGAAGGGGTCTTGGTGATCTTCTTCACCTCGGCGATGAAGATGCCGTCGACCACGTATGGGGTGTAACCTTCCTCGGCCACGGCCTCGGCGACGGTGGTGTCGAGGTACATCGTGTTGGCGTTGTAGTAGGTGTCCGTCGCCACCAGCCCCAGTGTGGCAAGCACGGCGTAGATCGCCGTCAACGTCGCCGGATCCATGGAAACTCCCTCACCCTTGCCGCACGGCCACCATGACCGCGATTGGATCCTACTCCGAAGATTGTTGCCAGGAAGTGAAGATCGCGCAGATTACCGAGGGATTTGCGGGACATCGCAGAGCATGGCCGCGCCCCTTGGGTCAGAGTCATTCCGGGCGATGCCGATCGACCACGGGCGTCAGTGGCCGCGTTGCGCGTCGGGTCGAGGGCGGTCCATACTCCGGCGTCAGAAATCGTGACCGAAGGAGGCCGCCATGTCGACCGCGTACGCCGAACTCACCCAGGCCATGCAGCTGTATTTCGACGGCTTCCACAACGGCGACGTCGCCACCCTGCAGAAGGTGTTCCACCCCTCGTGCCACCTGATCACCGGGGTCGGCGGCAGCCTGATCGACGACGCGATGGACGCCGTCTACGCCAGGGTGCGAGGGCGCACCAGCCCGGCCAAGGCGGGCCAGTCGCGCCACGACCAGATCGTGTCGATCCACCTTGCCGGGCCGGAAACCGCGCTGGTGACCTGCCGGATCGCCATCGAACCGAAACTGTTCACCGACTACCTGAACTTCGTGAAGCTCGACGGCGAATGGCGCATCGTTTCCAAGGTGTTCGGCTGGGTCCGGCTCGAGGATGCCGCCGGCGCCCACTCCGCGCCGACAGCGCAGGCGGCGGAATAGCCGCCGCGACATGGGCGAGCCGGGGGGCGCCCGCGAGACGCTGACGGTCGAGGTCTGGCGCGGCGGGGAGGCTGGACGTTTCGAAACCTACGACGTGCCGCAGGGCGCGAACCAGACCGTGCTGGACGTGGTCACGTGGATCCAGCGCCACGCGGAGCCGGCGCTGGCCTACCGGTTCGCCTGCCGGGTCGGGGTCTGCGGATCGTGCGCAATGACCGTCAACGGGCGGCCGCGCTGGACCTGCCGGACCCACGTCTCGCGGGTCGCCCGCGGACGCCGGCTGAGGATAGAACCGTTGCGGAACCTGCCGCGGATCAAGGATCTCGCGGTCGACATGACGCCGTTCTTCGAGAAATGGCAGCGCGCCCAGGGTCGTTTCACCCCGACCCGCACGCGCGCCGAGCCGATGGCGGTGGTCCGCCCGGAGAGCGCCCCGCGCCGGGCCGCCGACGCCGGCATCGAGTGCATCAATTGCGGGGTCTGCCACGCCGCCTGCGACGTGGTCGGCTGGGATCCGGACTACCTCGGACCGGCCTCCCTCAACCGCGCCTGGACCCTGGTGAACGACGTCCGCGACGGCGACCGGCACGGGGTGCTGAAGGCCGCCTCCGCCGGTGGCGGCTGCCACAGTTGCCACACCCACGGCAGTTGCGTCGAGCACTGCCCGGTCGGCATCAACCCGACCGCCGGAATAGCCGGGCTCAAGCGGCAGTCGTTGCTTGATCTGGTGGGAGGCGGGCTGCCATGACGCCGGTCTGGCTGTTCTTAGCGCAACGCTTGACGGCGCTGATCCTGGCGCCGCTGGTTATAGCGCACCTTGCGATGATCCTGATTGTCGCCGACGGCGGGCTGACCGCCGCCGAGATTCTGGATCGCACCCGGGGCAGCGTCGGCTGGGGGCTGTTCTATGGAACCTTCGTGCTGGCGGCCGCCATCCACGGCCCGATCGGGTTGCGCAACGTCATCCAGGAGCACACGCCCTGGCGCGGCCGATTGCTCGACGCGGCGATGCTGGTGCTCGGCGGCCTCCTGGTGACGCTCGGCGGCCGCGCCGTGGTCGCCGTGGTGG
>CAYNFA010000636.1:0-2994 GCA_964396345.1 uncultured Thalassobaculum sp. | reverse complement strand
CATCGAGCCCGACAAGGTGCACGTCCTGGCCGGCGGTCGGATCCGCCGCACCGGCGGCAAGGAATTGGCGCTGGAACTCGAGCGCAACGGCTACGCCGATTTCGTCGAGGCGGCGTGAGGCCGGGATGAGCACGCACACCGACACCCTGCCGCTTATCGGCGATCGCGATCCGTCGGCGCTGGCCGATCGGTCACCCCCCTGGCTGGCGACGCTGCGACGCTCGGCGATCGCGCGCTACCGCCAGCTCGGCCTGCCGGGCCCGCGCACCGAGGCTTGGAAATTCACCGGCCTGAACGCGCTCAAGGGGCTGCAACCGGTGGCGGCGTCAGGCTCCGTCGCCCTGGCGTTGCCGTCGGCGATGGCCGGATTGGGGCGGACCGAGGTCCGCATCGTGAACGGCCGGTTGGTCGAGGCGCCGTCGGCGCCGCCGAAAGGCGTCGAGATCGTTGGCCTCGAGGATCCGGCATCGGTCCCGGATTGGGTGAACGCCACCCTCGGAACGGTCGCGTCGATCGAGACTCAAGCTTTCGCGGCGCTGAACACCGCGCAGTTCGACGGTGGCGTCGCGATCCGGATCGCCCGCGGCGCCATGCCGGAGGTCCCGATCCTGCTGGCGATCGCCGGATGCGGCGGCGACGGCGCCACCACCATCGCCCATCCCCGGGTGCTGGTCGTCGTCGAGGAGGGAGCCTCGGCCGATCTGGTCACCGTCCACCAGGGAACCGGCTCCTACTTGGCCAACCCGGTGACCGAGATTGTGGTCCGGGCCGGCGCCCGGCTCGGCCACGCCGTCCTGCAGGCCGAGGGCGGAGACGCCCTCCACATCGCCATGACGGCGGTGCGGCTCGCCGACAAGGCGGTTTATGACGGCTTCGTCCTGTCCCTCGGCGCGCGCCTCGCCCGCCACGAGGTCAGGGCCGAACTGGCCGGGCGCAACATCGAGTACCGCATCAATGGCGTGTATCTCGGCGCCGGCGACCAGCACCACGACCTTACGACCTTCATCGATCACGCCCTGCCGTATGGCACCAGCCACGAGATGGTCAAGGGTGTGCTCACCGGACGCGCGCGCGGCGTGTTCCAGGGCAAGATCCTGGTTCGCCCGGACGCCCAGAAGACCGACGGATTCCAGATGAACCGGGCGCTGCTGCTGTCGCGCGACGCCGAGGTCGACAGCAAGCCGGAGCTGGAGATCTACGCCGACGATGTGAAGTGCAGCCACGGCGCCACCGTCGGCGAACTTGACGACGACCAGCTGTTCTACCTGATGGCGCGCGGCATCAGGCGGGCCCGGGCGCGGGCGCTGCTGGTCGAGGCCTATGTACAGGAGGCGATCGCCCTGATCGGGCGGGTGCCGGTGCGCGACGCCTTCGCGGCGGTCGCGGCGGAGTGGCTTGATCGGCACGTCGCTGGCGAGCCGGCGACTGGGGAGGAGGCGTGACCATGGCAGCAGCCAACGGGACATACGATGTCGAGCGTTACCGCGCCGACTTCCCGATCCTGTCGACCGAGGTCCACGGCCGGCCGCTGGTCTATCTCGACAACGCCGCCTCGGCGCAGAAACCGCGCCAGGTGATCGAGCGGGTGGCGGAGGTCTACGAGACCGGCTACGCCAACGTGCACCGCGGTCTGCATTATCTCAGCGAGAAGGCGACCGCCGACTACGAGGGCGCGCGCGAGACCATCCGCGCCTACATCAACGCCCGCTCGACCAACGAGATCGTCTACACCCGCGGCGCCACCGAGGCGATCAACCTGGTGGCGGCGACCTGGGGACGCCGGAACTTGCGCCCGGGCGACGAGATCATCGTCACCTACATGGAGCATCACTCCAACATCGTGCCGTGGCAGATGCTGCGGGACGAGAAGGGGCTGGTCCTCAAGGGTGTGCCGATCGGCCCGGACGGCTCCTTCGACATCGCCGCCTTCAAGGCGTTGCTGACCGACCGTACCCGCATGGTCGCGGTCACCCACGTCTCCAACGTGCTCGGCACCATCGTGCCGGTGAAGGAGGTCATCGCCTTGTCACACGCCGCCGGCGCCACCGTGCTGATCGACGGCTGCCAGGCAATCCAGCACATGACCGTCGACGTCCAGGACCTCGACTGCGATTTTTATGCCTTCTCGGGCCACAAGCTCTACGGGCCGTCGGGGATTGGCGTGCTGTACGGCAAGGAGGCGCTGCTCGAGGCCATGCCGCCCTACCAGGGCGGCGGCGAGATGATCAGTTCGGTCACGCTGGAAAAGAGCGAGTGGGCCGACCTGCCGCACAAGTTCGAGGCCGGTACCCCGGCGATCGCCCAGGCGATCGGGCTCGGGGCCGCCATCGACTACGTCACGGCGATCGGCGTCGACCGGATCGGCGAGCACGAGCGCGACCTGATCACCTACGCCACCCAGCGGCTGGCGGCGGTCGACGGGTTGCGGCTGGTCGGGACCGCGGCCGGCAAGGTCTCGGTGGTATCGTTCGTGATGGAGTGCGCGCACCCGCACGACATCGCCACCATCGTCGACCGCCAGGGCGTGGCGGTGCGTGCCGGCCATCACTGCGCGCAGCCACTGATGGACCACCTGGACCTGTCGTCGACCGCCCGGGCGAGCGTCGGGCTCTACAACACCCGCGCGGAGATCGACGCGCTGGCCGACAGCCTGGACAAGGTCCGGGCGATCTTCGGGTGAGGGAGAGCGTGGCCGCCATGAACCACGAACCGGGTATCCGCGACTTCATGCCGGGCGGCGGCGCCGACGCCGAGGGCATCGCCCGGGCCGGGACGCCGTTGCCGGCCGGCACCACGCCGGCCAACGAGGATGCGGTCATCGAGGCCTTGAAGCCCGTTCACGACCCCGAGATCCCGGTGAACATCTACGACCTCGGGCTGATCTACGGGATCGAGCTACTCGGTGACGGCGACGTGCGAATCGAGATGACCCTGACCGCGCCGGCCTGCCCGGTCGCCGGCGAGATGCCGGTGATGGTGGCCGAGGCGGTCGCC
>CAYNFA010000635.1:0-3013 GCA_964396345.1 uncultured Thalassobaculum sp. | reverse complement strand
CCTGCGGCAGGTCGGTGTGCTTGCCGCCGGCGTGGTCCTCGATGTGGATCGCCGCCACCCCGGCGTCCTCGAAGGCGCGGACCGTGCGCCAGATGTTGCCCGGCTCGTGGAAGCCGCCCTCGGCGTCGGCCACCACCGGCACCGGCACGGCGTCGGCGACCCGGCGGGCGCGGTTGACCAGGTCGTCGAGCCCGAGCGCGCCAACGTCGGGCAGGCCGAGATCGGCGGCGGCGGTCGCGTAGCTGCCGACATAGCCGACCGGAAACCCGGCTTCCACGACCAGCATGGCGCTCAGCGCGTCGTGGCAGCCGGGCACCACGATGGTAGCGCCGGTGTCGAGCAGGGTGCGCAGCGCCTGCCGGCGCGCGCTGGCTGGGATGGAGTGCATTCTGGAACCTCCGTCGGGACGGCGTGGCGGGTCGCTCGGAACCACTGGTTGATGCAGGTCAAGCCAGCGGCGGATCTTTCGCGTACACTAGCGTTAACCGACCCATGTTCCAGGCTGGAGGATTTGATGCTTCCCATGTTCCGCACCGCGCTGGTCGCGGCCGCCCTTTGCCTCGCCGTCGCCGCCCCGGCGGCCGCGCAGCAGGCGACCCCTGGCGTGACGCCGCCGGCTTCAGCCGAGTCGTCTGTGCCGCCCGCGGTCGCCGACGCCGTGCAGGACCTTGACGCGATGGTGCAGCGCCTGAGCCGCGACCTCCAGCAGATGACCGAGTCGGCCCGCCAAGGGGCGCAGGACATGCTGAACCGCAAATCGCCCTACGTGATCACCACCGACCAGCTCGCGATGGTCGCGGTCGGCGCGCTGGCCGGCGCCCTGGTCGTCGACATGCTGGGCGGCGGCGGTCTTGCGACCCTGACCGGCGCCGCCATCGGCGGTGTGGCGGGCCACTGGTTCTACACCCAGCCGGATCCCACCGCCGGGTTGCTGCCGACCGTTCAAGGCGGCTGACGGCCGCGTTGCCGGCCCCTCGCGGATGTGAAATCGTCGCGCGACGGCGTCCCGGGTTCGCCCGGGCGCCGCGCTGACGAGGGGGAACGGCGATGGCGCGGCTGCCGCGGCAGGCACGGGTGGTGATCATCGGCGGTGGGGTGATCGGCTGTTCGGTCGCCTACCACCTCACCAAGCTCGGCTGGTCCGACGTCCTGCTGCTGGAGCGCAAGCGCCTGACGTCCGGCACGACTTGGCACGCGGCCGGCCTGATCGGGCAGTTGCGCGCCTCCTACAACATGACGCGCCTCGCCAAGTACTCGGCCGAAGTGTACGACGGGCTGGAGGCCGAGACCGGGATCGCCACCGGCTACCGCAAGAACGGCTCGCTGGCGGTGGCGCTGTCGGAGCACCGGTTCGAGGAGTTGCGCCGCGGCGCCGCGATGGCCGGCAGCTTCGGTCTCGAGGCCCATGTCCTGACGCCGGCCGAATGCCTCCAGGCGTACCCGCTGCTCAACTTCGACGGGGTAATCGGCGGCGTGTTCCTGCCGACCGACGGGCAGGCCGACCCGGCCAACATCGCGCTCGGTCTCGCCAAGGGCGCGCGCCAGCGCGGCGCGACGATCCTGGAGGATGTGAAGGTCACCGGGGTGACGGCGCGCGACGGCCGGGTGACCGGCGTCGAGACGGCGCAGGGGCCGGTCGCCGCCGAATACGTGGTCAATTGCGCCGGGATGTGGGGGCGCGAGGTCGGCCGGATGGCCGGCGTCGACGTGCCGCTGCAGGCCTGCGAGCATTTCTACATCGTCACCGAGCCGATCGCCGATCTGCCGCGCGGCCTGCCGGTGCTGCGGGTACCGGACGAGTGCGCCTACTACAAGGAGGATGCCGGAAAGATCCTGCTCGGGGCCTTCGAGCCGGTCGCCAAGCCGTGGGGCATGGACGGCATCCCCGAGGGGTTCTGCTTCGACCAGTTGCCGGAGGACGTCGCGCACTTCGAGCCGATCCTGGAGCGCGCCATCAGGCGGTTTCCGGCCCTGCAGACCGCCGGCATCCACACCTTCTTCAACGGGCCGGAGAGCTTCACGCCGGACGACCGCTACCTGCTCGGCGAGGCGCCGAACCTCCGCAACTTCTTCGTCGCCGCCGGATTCAATTCGATCGGCATCCAGTCTGGCGGCGGCGCCGGCAAGGCGCTGGCGGAATGGATGGACGGCGGCGAGCCGCCGATGGACCTGTCCGACGTCGACATCCGGCGCATGCAGCCGTTCCAGGCGAACCGGCGCTACCTGGTGGCGCGCGCCCGCGAGGCGTTGGGATTGCTGTACGCCGACCACTTCCCGCACCGGCAGTTCGAGACCGCGCGCGGCGTGCGCGCCTCGCCGCTGCACGAGCGGCTGGCGGCGCGCGGCGCCTGCTTCGGCGAGGCGGCGGGCTGGGAGCGCGCCAACTGGGTCCTGCCGCCGGACGCGGTGGCGCGCGGTGAACGCGCCGAGTACGAGTACTCCTGGGGCCGGCAGAACTGGTTCGAGTACGCCGCCGGCGAGCACCGCGCGGTGCGCGAGACGGCGGGGCTGTTCGACATGTCGTCCTTCGCCAAGTTCCGGGTCGAGGGCCGCGACGCCGAGGCGGTGCTGCAGCGGGTGTCGGCGGCCGACGTCGCGGTGCCGGTCGGGCGCTGCGTCTACACCCAGTGGCTGAACCCGAAGGGCGGGATAGAGGCCGACCTGACGGTCACCCGGCTGTCGGAGACGGCGTTCCTCGTGGTGACCGCGGCGTCGGCGCAGACCCGCGACCTCGCCTGGCTGCGCCGGCAGGTGCCCGACGAGGCCCGCTGCGTGGTCACCGACGTCACCTCGGCGGAGGCGGTGATCTGCGTGATGGGCCCGCGGGCGCGCGAAGTGCTGCAGCCGCTGACCCCGCAGGACCTCGGCAACGGCGGCTTTCCGTTCGGGACGGCGCGGGAGATCGAGATCGCCATGGGCCTGGCCCGGGCGCACCGGCTCAGCTACGTCGGCGAACTCGGCTGGGAAATCTACGTCCCGGCCGAAATGGCCCGCCATGTCTTCGACGCGATCC
>CAYNFA010000634.1:0-3015 GCA_964396345.1 uncultured Thalassobaculum sp. | reverse complement strand
AGCATCCGACGAGACCCCTCGATCCTCCCCACGCGCAGACGCCGCATCGGGCGAAGCGGGGATCAACCGCCTGACCGATGTGATGGCCCGTCTTCGGGATCCCGACCGTGGCTGTCCCTGGGACGTCGAGCAGAGCTTCGAGACGATCGCTCCCTACACCATCGAGGAGGCCTACGAAGTCGCCGAAGCGATCACGGTCGGCGACCGCGCGGCGTTGAAGGACGAACTCGGCGACCTGCTCCTGCAGGTCGTCTATCACGCCCGGATGGCCGAGGAGGAAGGCAGTTTCAGCTTCGACGAGATTGCCCACGGGATCGCCGACAAGATGATTCGCCGCCATCCCCACGTGTTCGGGGGTGCCTCGGTGGCCGACGCGGCGGCCCAGACCGAGGCCTGGGAGCGACAGAAAGCCGAGGAACGCGCCCTCAAAGCGGCCGTCGAAGGCCGCACGGTGAGCGCGCTCGACGGGGTGTCGAGCGCCCTTCCCGCGTTGATGCGGGCCGTCAAGCTGCAGCGCCGGGCGGCGCGGGTCGGGTTCGACTGGCCCGATGCGGCGGACGTTCTCGCCAAGATCGACGAGGAACTGGCCGAGCTTCGCGTCGAAATCGACGATGGCCGCGTTCCTGACAGGCTCGAAGATGAACTTGGTGACACGCTGTTTGCAGTCGTCAATCTGGCACGCCACCTCGGCGTTGACCCTGAAGCGGCGCTGCGGCGCTGCAACGCCAAATTTGAACGCCGGTTTCGCGGGGTCGAGGATGGGCTGCGGGTCCAGGGAATTCAGCTGGAGCGCGCGTCTCTGGAACAGATGGAGGAGCAGTGGCGGCGAGTGAAGTTCGCCGAACGCATCAAAAAAACTTCATAACTATCTGATGTTACATAGGAGATTATCCATGGCCAGGACTGCCTTCATCACCGGTGCGACATCCGGGTTCGGCATGGCGACGGCACGGCGGTTCGCCGCCGAGGGTTGGCAAACGGTGATCACCGGTCGTCGCGGCGACCGCCTGGAAGCCCTGAAAGCCGAGTTGGCCACTCCTTGCCACGCCGCCGTGCTGGACGTCACCGACCGATCGGCGGTCGATGCGGTGGTCGCCGCGCTCCCGGTCGAGTTCCGGCCGATCGATGTCCTCGTGAACAACGCCGGCCTGGCGCTGGGACTGGGTACCGCCGACGAGGTCGACATCGCCGATTGGGAGACCATGGTGCAGACCAACATCATGGGCGTGCTCTACTGCACCAAGGCGATCCTGCCGCAGATGATCGCCAACGGTTACGGTCACATCGTCAACATCGGCTCGATCGCTGGCAACTGGCCGTACCCTGGCGGCAACGTCTACGGCGCCACCAAGGCTTTCGTGAAGCAGTTCTCGCTGAACCTGCGCGCCGACCTTGTCGGCAAGAACATCCATGTGACCGACGTCGAGCCGGGACTTGCGGAGACCGAGTTCAGCCAGGTCCGGTTCAAGGGCGACCTCGACAAGGCGTCGCAGGTGTACACCGACACCGAGCCGCTGACTCCCGATGACATCGCCGACGCGGTTTTTTGGGCTGCCTCCCGGCCGCGCAACGTCAACATAAACCGGATCGAGTTGATGGCGGGCTGCCAGGCGTTCTCGCCCTTGAACGTGGTTCGCGGGCTCAAGTAAGGCCCCCGAAAAACCCGCTCCGGAACCGCCCGGCCAACGGGCGGTTGCCATCCGACGGCGTTCGCCGCCGCTTCGCGTGGTGCCGATCCCGTCGACGGCATTCCGGACGGAGGCAGGATGATAGCGCGGCGGCACCTTCTGAAGTGGCTGGCCGGGATCGGCACCGCAGGGTTCTCGAGCGGAGCCTACGCCTTCGGCGTTGAGCCCGGCCTGCGGCTCGCCGTAAAGCGCTACGTCGTGGTTCCACCGACTTGGCCGAGAGACATGCCGCTGCGGATCGCGGCCATCTCCGACCCGCACCTGGGCGAGCCGTACATGCCGCTCGACCGTTACGCGGGGATCGTGGACTCCGTCAACGCCCTCACCCCCGACCTGATCGTCATGCTCGGCGACTACACCGCCGACGACAATCCCTATGTCACCCGGCACGTGCCGTTGGTCGATTTCGCGCGCGAGACCGCCAGACTGTCGGCGAGGATCGGCGTGTATGCCGTGCTCGGGAATCACGACTGGTGGGAGGATCCCGACGCGCAGCGTCGCGGCGCTGGTCCGGTGCGGGTGCAGCGGGCCCTGGAGGACGCTGGCGTGCCGGTGCTCCACAACCAGGCGGTCAAGCTCGACGCGGGCGGCAAGCCGTTCTGGCTGCTCGGTTTGGGCGACCAACTCGCGCTTCGTCACCGCGGCGGTGACCGGCTGATCGGCCTCGACGATCTCGCCGGCACCCTCGCCGCGGTCGACGAGGACGACGCCCCTGCCCTGATGCTCGCGCACGAGCCCGACATCTTTCCGCTGGTCCCGCCACGGGTGGCGCTGACGTTGTGCGGCCACACTCACGGCGGCCAGGTTCGGCTGCTGGGATACTCGCCGATCGTCCCGTCGCACTTCGCCAACCGCTACGCCTACGGCCATATCGTCGATAACGACCGACATCTGGTGGTGTCGGCCGGTCTCGGCTGTGGCAAGCTGCCGGTACGGCTGGGTGTGCCGCCCGAGATCACGGTCGTCGACCTCGCCTGATTTCGCTCTACAGCTCCGGTTGCTTGCAGTAAGGTCATCCGCCTTTAACCACGTCACTCCGACCGGGAGGCGGTCATGGCGGCACGGATCTTCATCGATGGCGAGGCTGGAACGACGGGTCTGCAGATCCGTGAGCGCCTGACCGCGCGTCGCGACATCGAGTTGATCTCGCTCGACGACGCGCGTCGCAAGGACCCGTCGGCCCGTCGCGACGCGCTGCACGCCGCCGACGTGGCGATCCTGTGCCTTCCCGACGATGCCGCCCGCGAGGCGGCGGCGCTGGCTGCGGGTGGCCGGACCAAGCTGATCGACGCCTCGACCGCGCACCGCACTGCCGATGGCTGGGTTT
>CAYNFA010000633.1:0-3017 GCA_964396345.1 uncultured Thalassobaculum sp. | reverse complement strand
AAGCCAGCGCGCCTCTTCCGGACCGCCCCCCGCCCCCGCGGCTGCGGTCTGCTCCGACCCGGCGTCAGTGTGCCAGGATCTGGCTCAGGAACAATTTGGTCCGGTCCGACTTCGGGTTGTTGAAGAACTCGCCTGGGGTGTTCTGCTCGACGATCTCGCCCTGGTCCATGAAAATCACACGGTCGGCCACCCGTTTGGCAAACCCCATCTCGTGGGTCACGACCAGCATCGTCATCCCGCTCTCGGCAAGCCCTACCATCACGTCGAGCACCTCGGAAATCATCTCCGGGTCGAGCGCCGAAGTCGGCTCGTCGAACAGCATGATATTGGGGCTCATCGCCAGCGACCGGGCGATCGCCACGCGCTGCTGCTGCCCGCCGGAAAGCTGGCCGGGGTATTTCAGGGCCTGCTCCGGGATCTTGACGCGTTCAAGCAGCGTCATGGCGACCTTCTCGGCCTCGGCCTTGGGCATGTTTCGCACCCAGATCGGTGCCAGCGTGCAGTTCTCCAGCACCGTCAGGTGCGGGAACAGGTTGAACTGCTGGAACACCATGCCGACCTCGCGGCGGATCGCATCGATGTTCTTGAGGTTGGTGTCCATGGTCACGCCGTTGACCAGGATGTCACCCTTCTGGTGCTCCTCAAGCCGGTTGATGCAGCGGATCAGCGTGGACTTGCCGGACCCGGATGGGCCGCAGATGACGATTCGCTCACCCTTGTAGACGGTGAGGTCGATGTCCTTCAGGACATGGAACTCCCCGAACCACTTGTTCACCTTGTTCAACTCGACCACCACCTCGTCGGAGATGGCGGAGGCAATGTGTTCCTGGGCGGAGTCGACGGTATCGAGGCTCATCGTCGGACGGTCTCCATGTATCGATTGATGATCGACGGCGTCGCCATCAACGCCGGCCGTAGCCGCCGCCGATCGTCTTCTCAAGGTGTTGGCTGTACTTCGACATGCAGAAGCACATGACGAAGAAGACCGCCGCGGCAAACAGCATAGGCTCGGTGTGCATGCCCAGCCATTTGGGATCCTGACCCGACGCCTTGGTCATCAGCAGGATGTCGTAGAGGCCGATGATCGACACCAGGGTGGTGTCCTTCAACAGCCCCATGAAGTTGCCGACGATGTTCGGAATCATCAGCTTCAGCGCCTGCGGCATGACGATCAGGGTCATCATCTTCCAGTAGTTCAGGCCCATGGCCTGGGCCGCCTCATACTGGCCCTTGTTGATGGCCTGCAGGCCACCCCGCACGATCTCCGCCATGTAGGCCGCCGCGAAGATGCAGACCGCGACGATCACCAGCACCAGCTTGTCCGGGTTGATCGACACCGGCAGGAACAGCGGCATCATCGTCACCGCCATGAACAGGATGGTGATCAGCGGCACCGAGCGGAACAGCTCGATGAAGGCCGTGCAGAACACCCGGATAACCGGCATTTTGGAGCGTCGCCCCAGCGCCAGGACAACCCCCGCCGGCAACGCCGACGAGATGCCGATACCCGAGATCACCAGGGTCAGGAACAGACCACCCCAGTTGACCGTCGGGACCGCCACCAGATCCCAGGTGGACTGGTAGAGAAACGCCAGCACGAAGCCGACCCCGAATGCCCCGAGCAGCACCCACTTGTGCAGCCGGTCATCCTTCTCGGCGAAGCCCGACAGCCGGACGATCACCACGCCCACCGACTTGTAGCCGGCGTAGCAGGCCGCCACGTTCAACCAGACAGCCGCGAAACAGATGAGCGCGATCGCGGACATCACCTCCAGGAACAGACCGGGCTCACCGCCGAGAAACAGGTTGGCGGCGAAGAACGGATAGGTCAGCACCGCCGAGACCCCGACCATGATCGTCTGGGTGACCTTCGGGAACCAGAAAGGCGCCAGCCAGACCGCCAGCACGATGAACCCGAGGTTCACCCGCCAGCGCTCATCATCCGCATATCGGCCGTAGATGTAGTTGCTCATCCAGCGGTCGACGCCGGCCCAGCACGCGCCCGCGCCCCCGGTAATATCCAGACACTCGCGATAGCTGTCCGCCTCCCACACGGCGTTGACCACGCCGTACATGAGCAGTTTGTGGGCGAAGTAGATGATCAGGGCCCCACCGGCCACGGTCATCAGAGTGTCGAAGGGGCCGCCAAAGAGGTTCTTGCGCAGCCACCCCACCACACCGACCGTGTTCGGCGGTGGCGGCAGGCTCGGCTTCGGCCGGAACACGGCGTCATCGTGCATCAGCTCAGCCATGGCTCATCTCTCCTTCAGCTGAACGAGCTTGTTGTAGTAGTTCAGCGCCAACGAGATGCTCAGGCTCACGGACATGTAGAACAGCATGACCATGGCGACGATCTCGATCGCGTGGCCGGACTGATTCAGCGAGGTCTGCATGAACACCGCCACCAAATCGGGATAGCCGATGGCGATCGCCAGCGAGGAGTTTTTGACGACGTTCATCCAGTTGCTGATCATCGGCGGGACCACCGCGCGCATCGCCTGCGGCACGATCACCAACCGCAGCGTCATGCCCGGCCGCAGCCCAAGCGAGTAGGCCGCCTCGGTCTGTCCGTGGCTGACCGACAGGATGCCGGCGCGCACCGATTCCGCAAGATAGGCGGAATGGTAGATGACCAGGGCCAGCAGCAGCGCGCAGAACGCCGGCGGCACCGTTGTCCCGCCCACGAAGTTGAAGCCCTGCAGCGACGGATACTCGAAGGAAAGCGGCGCCCCGGTAGCCAGGAACACCAGCAGCGGCAAGCCGAACAGGATCGCGATGCCGGACCAGAACGCCGGGAACCGCTGACCGGTGGCGAAATGCCGCTTGCGGGCCCAGACCGCGAGCGCGTAGGTCGCGACGATGGCCACCAGGATCGCGATCATCGTCAAATCGAAGCCGTCGCCCGGAACCGGCGCCGGCATGTAGAAGCCGCGGTTGTTCAGGAAGAACAGGTCAATCAGGCTCATGCTGTCCCGCGGACGCGGGAGCAGCGAGAAGACCGCCAGGAACCAGAACAG
>CAYNFA010000632.1:0-3022 GCA_964396345.1 uncultured Thalassobaculum sp. | reverse complement strand
GACGCTGCGTCCAAGCATGGTTGTTCTCCCTGCCAACTCCACGTCAGGAGAAACCCTCGACCGCCGCCTCTCGTTCCCGGCCCGTCGCCGCGGGAGGCGCGCCGCAACGAAACAGGGCCGCCCCGAGGGGCGGCCCTGCGTCTTATGCCGGTGCCCGCGGGGGCGACGCGGCTACTTCAACTCAATGGCGAGGCCCTTGTAGAGGCCGGCGCCGTAGATGCCGTGGGCCGGGATCGGCTTGAGGCGCGGTCCGGCGGCCATGTACATCGGCTCGTGGACGATCGGGATCCACACCGCCGCGTCGTGGACCTGCTTCTGAACCTTGGCGTAGGCGTCGAAGCGGGCTTCCGCCGTCAGCGCGCTGCGGCCTTCGTTCAGCCACTGGTCGGTGGTGTCGTCAGCCCAGTTGACCCGGTTCGGGGTCGGCCGGTTGCCTGACGGGAAGTACAGGTTCATGGCGTCGCCGGCTGACACATACGGATACGACATGGTGAACATGTCGAAATCCTGGGTGCCGAGCTTGCCCCAGATGACCGTGGCGTCGAAGATCTGGATCTCCAGGTCGACCCCGGCCTTCCGCAGGTCGCCCTGCATCGCCTCCATCACCTGTTGCCAGATGTTGGTGAAGCTGTAAGCCAGCAGCTTGAGCTTCTTGCCGTCCTTGTAGCGGAAGCCGTCGTTGCCGACCTTCCACCCGGCTTCCTCGAGCAGCGCCTTCGCCTTGTCCAGGTCGTAGCCGTAGATCGAGGTGTCGACCTGGTCCTTGGCGTAGTCAAGGACCTCGGGGTGGATGTAGGAGTAGGCCGGCTCGGCCTTGCCGAAGAAAGGTCCTTCGGCGATCGCCTTCTGGTCGACCGCAAGGTTGAGGGCCTTGCGGATCGTCAGATCGTCGGCCATCTCGCGGGTGATCTTGAAGCCGACGAAGTAGGTCCAGAAGTAGTAGGGGGCCTTGGTCACCGCGATCTGCGGGTTGGCCTGCAGCTGGTCAATCGCCCAATAGGGGATGTACTGGGTGATGTCGCCCTGCTTCGACTGGATCCCGGCGACCCGGTTGTTGTCCTCGGGCACGATCTTCCAGATGATCGTGTCGATCTTGGACGGCCCGCGGTTCTCGTAGAACTCCGGACCCCATTTGTAGGCGGCGTGCTTCTTCAGAACGAGCTGGTTGCGCGGCTCCCACGAGACGAAGCAGAACGGCCCCGTGCCGTCCATGCCCTTCACGCCGAAATCCTCGCCGAGTTCCTTAACCTGGTCGATGTTGATGACCGTGTGGAAGCTCTGGGTCATCTGGTACAGCAGCTCGGAGTAGGGCTGCGACAGTTCGTATTCGAGGGTGGTGTCGTCGACGGCGCGGATCTCCTTGACGTCGCCGGCGCGGTTCTTCACCACGCCCTTGGTCGCCGGGTCGAGCCAGCGCTCGATCGAGGCCTTCACATCCTTGGCGGTAAACTTCTTGCCGCTGCAGAACGTCACGTCGTCGCGCAGCTTGAAGGTGTAGAGCTTGCCGTCCTCGGAAACCGTCCAAGACTTGGCGAGCAGCGGGCGGATGGTCCGCATGTCCGGATCCAGCGACACCAAGGTGTCGCCGGTCATGAACAGCGCCTCGGAGGTCGAGCGCGCGGTGGAGCGGTGCGGGTCGTAGCGGTCGGCGTCGATCGTGCGCATCACCGTGACGGTGGTCTCGGCGCTCGCCAGGGTGGCCGCCGGGAGCAGGGCGGCCAGCGCCAGCGCCCCCAGCAGTGTGGCCGGTCTCGGTGTCCTCATTGCATGAGCCTCCTTGTTTTTTGTCATTGCAGTTGCCGGCCCGCCCTCATGTCATTGCCGGAGGCGGGGATCGAGAACGTCGCGCAGCGCGTCTCCGAGGACGTTAAAGGCGAGGACGATCATGAAGATCGCCACGCTCGGTATCGTCGAGACGTGCGGCGCGAAGAACAGGTAGTTGCGGCCGTCGGCGGCCATGGTTCCGAGCTCAGCGGTCGGCGGCTGAGCGCCGAGGCCGATGAAGCTGAGCGCGGCGCCGAGCAGGATTGTCTGGCCGAGTTGCAGCGTGAGGTAGACGAAGATCGTGGACGCACAGTTCGGCAGCAGGTGGCGGAACATGATCCGAAGGTCGCTCATGCCGATTGCCCGGCAGGCGGCGATGTACTCCTGCTGCATGACCACCAGCGCAGCGCCCCGCGTGATGCGCGCTATCGAGGGGACGGCGGCGACGGTGAGGGCGACGGTGATCGAAAACGTGCCGGCGCCCAGGACGGCGGCAATGGCCAGCCCGAACAGGATCGACGGAAACGACAGCAGCACGTCGACAACCCGCATGATCGGGCCTTCGAGATGCCGGAAATAGGCCGCCAAGAGGCCCAGAACCGCCCCGATCGATCCGCCGAGGCCGACCGCGATCAGCCCCATCGAGAGCGTGGTGCGAACGCCATACAGCAACCGGCTGAGCAGGTCCCGACCCTGGCCGTCGTTGCCGAGCCAGAACGCCTCGCTCGGCGGCTTCAGCATGTTGCGCAAATTGTTGTCATAGGGATCGTAGGGCGCGATCCAGGGGGCCAGCAGGCCGAGGGCGATCACGATCGTCAGGAACCCCGAGGCCAGCATGGCCGCCCGGTCGCGCCGCAGCTTGCGCCAGATCGACGGGCGCCGGTACCGGTCGGGCGCAGTCTCGGCCGGAAGAACGGCGGCCGGGGTGGCGGAAAGCTCGGTCATCGCGCCCGCACCCGCGGATCGAGGAAGGCGTACAGCACGTCGACCACCAGGTTCACCATCAGGAACGACAGGGCAAGCACCAGGATGGCGCCCTGGGCGAGGGCGTAGTCGGCCGAGGTGATCGCCCCGACAGCCAGCCGACCGACGCCCGGCCAGGCGAACAGCGTCTCGGTGACCACCGCACCGCCGAGCAGGAAGCCGATCTGCAGGCCGATCAGGGTCACGACCGGGATCAGCGAGTTGCGCAGAGCGTGACCGACCACCACCCGGTACTCCGAAACCCCCTTGGCGCGGGCAGTCCGGACGAAATCGC
>CAYNFA010000631.1:0-3024 GCA_964396345.1 uncultured Thalassobaculum sp. | reverse complement strand
AGCCGGCCTGGTCGAGGGCGATCACGTCCATGTAGCCCTCGGCCACCACCAGCGTGCCCGATTTGTGGGCCTTCTCGCGGGCCTGGGCCAGGCCGTACAGCACGCGACCCTTGTGGAACAGCGGGGTGTCCGGCGAATTCAGGTATTTCGGCTGGCCGTCGCCCAGCACCCGGCCGCCGAACGCGATCACGTTGCCGCGCCGGTCGGTGATCGGGAACAACACCCGGCCGCGCATGTAATCGCCGGTCTCGCCGGCGCCGTCGGCGCCCCGCGCGTCGCCCCCCCGCGCGTCGGATTCGTAGCGCTTGACCAGCCCGGCCTCGACCAGCACGTCGACCTCGACGCCCTCCGATTTCAGGGCGCGCTGCAGGGCCTTGCGGTCGTCCGGCGCCCAGCCGAGCCGGAAACGCGCGATCGTCGCCTCGTCCAGCCCGCGGTCGCGCAGGTAGCGCAGGCCGGCATCGCCCGCCGAGGTGCGCAGCTGGCGCTCGTACCAGCGGCAGGCGAGGTCGACGACCTCCTGCAGGGTCCGTCGGTGCTCGGCCTTCTGGCGCTCCTCCGGGGTTTCCTTCGGAACCTCCATGCCGGCCAGCCCGGCAAGCTGCTCGACCGCCTCCATGAAGCCCAGCGCCTCGGTCTCCATCACGAACTTGATGACGTCGCCGTGCGCGCCGCAGGCGAAGCAGTGATAGAAGCCCTTGTCGTCGACGATGTTCAGGGACGGCTTGCTGTCGCTGTGGAACGGGCACAGCGCCACGAACTCCCGCCCCTTGCGGACCAGCGCGTGGCGCCGCCCGACGACGCTCGAGACCGTCACCCGGTCGCGCAGTTCGTCGAGGAAGCCTTGAGGCAGGGCCATGCTGGGAACGACGCTCGACGGGTGATCAAGGGGCGCGGAGTGTACTCCCAATGACACCCGGCGTGGAGTCGCCCGTCTCCGAGCCCCGGCGGCTCGAGGCCGGGCCACCGGCAGCGCCTCATTCCACCAGGGCGTCGGCGCTCTTCAGGCCGTTGCCGGTCAGCACGATGACCGTCTCCTGGTCGGCGGCGATCGTGCCGTCGGCGACCAGGCTGGCGTAGCCGGCGCCGGCGACCGCGCTCGACGGCTCCACGAAAAACCCCTTGCGGGCGAGCGCGTGCATCGCCGGCAGGATGGCCGTCTCGGGAACCGCGACCGTGCCGCCGCCGGTCTCGCGCAGGGCCGCCATGTTCTCCTTGACCCGCACCGGCTTGGTGGTGGCGATGCCCTCGGCGACCGTCGGCCGGGCGTCGATCGGCACGGCGGTGTCGGAGCCGGCCCGGAAGGCGGCGTGCAAGGCGGCGACGTTGGCCGGCTGGGCGGCGAACAGCCGCGGCATCCGCGCGATCGCCCCGCGCCTCAGCAGCTCGGCGAACCCCAGGTGGCAGCCCAGCAGGTTGCTGCCGTAGCCGACCGGGATGACGATGTTGTCGGGCACCGCGAAGCGGTACTGCTCCCAGATCTCGAAGGCCAGGGTCTTGGTGCCCTCGACGAAGTGCGGCTGCCAGTTGTGGCTGGCGTAGAACAGCCCCTCCTCGGCCAGCCTCAGCGCGGCGGCGGCGCAATCCTGGCGGGTTCCCGGGACCAGCTCGACCTCGGCGCCGTAGACCCGCACCTGCGCCACCTTGGCGGGCGAGGTGTAGGCCGGCACCAGCAACCGGGCGGTCAGCCCGGCGGCGGCCGCGTAGCAGGCGAGCGAGGCGGCGGCGTTGCCGGAGGAGTCAAGCATCACCTCGGACACGCCGTGCGCCTTCAGGTAGCCGACCATCACCGCCATGCCGCGGTCCTTGAACGACCCGGAGGGTGCCAGGTACTCGCATTTGATGCGCGGGCGGCCGCCGCCGAACGCGGTCTCGACCAGCGGCGTCAGGCCCTCGCCGAGCGTCACCCGCGCCGTCGCCGGCACCCGGATCGCCTTGGCGTAGCGCCACACCGAGCGTTCGTCGCGGTCGATATCGGACGAATCAAGCCCGGCGCCGGGCGTGAGGTTTACCGGCTGGCCGGTGGCCGGGCAGCGCCAGATCGGCACGTCGACCGGATGGTGGCGGCTTCCGTCCTGAGACACGTATTCGACCATCTCGACACCCGTCTATGCGTTGGGGCGTTTGGCGACCAGGTGCAGCAGATCGGCCGTCATCACGACCTCTCCGTCCTGGTTGCGGGTGGTGTATCGCAGCCGGACGGTGCCGAACGGCCGCGACGAGGACGGCTTCAGCTCGACCACCTCGGCGGTCGCGCGGAGCGTGTCGCCAGGGCGCACCGGTTTCGGCCAGCGCAGGCTGTCGAGGCCGACGCCGCCGACATTGGTCTCCTGGATCGGCCCGCCCTGCCAGATCAGCCGGAAGCTGAGCGCCAGGGTGTGGAAGCCGCTGGCGATCAGCCCGCCGAACATCGAGGCCTCGCCGCCGGTCGTGGAGACGTGGAACGGTTGCGGATCCCAGGTCCAGGCGAAATCGAGGATCTGGCTCTCCGACACCGTCACCGACTGGCTCTCGATGAGGTCGCCGAGCGCGAAGTCCTCGAAATGCTTCGACCCCCTCACCGCACCGCCTCGACGATGGCGTCGCCCAGATCCTTGGTGCTCGCCTGGCCGCCAAGGTCCGGGGTCTTCGGCCCGCCGCCCTCCAGCACGGTCTCGATCGCCCGCACGATGTCGGCCGCCGCCGCCGGGTGGCCGAGATGCTCGAGCATCATGGCGCCCGACCAGATCTGCCCGATCGGGTTGGCGATGCCCTTGCCGGCGATGTCGGGGGCCGAGCCGTGCACCGGCTCGAACATCGAGGGATAGTCACCCTCCGGGTTGATGTTGGCCGACGGCGCGATGCCGATCGAGCCGGCCACCGCCGGGCCGAGATCGGACAGGATGTCGCCGAACAGGTTGGAGCCGACCACCACGTCGAACCAGTCCGGGTGCAGCACGAAGTGCGCCGTCAGGATGTCGATATGGTACCTGTCGGTCTTCAGGTCCGGGTATTCGGCGGCAATCGCCTCGAAGCGCTCGTCCC
>CAYNFA010000630.1:0-3024 GCA_964396345.1 uncultured Thalassobaculum sp. | reverse complement strand
ACCGTTGCGCCATCCCGGCGCCACGCCTCGACGCGGCGGCGAACCGCCTCCGGCACGCGCGCCACTTCTATCCCGAGGCCGGGAATACCGCTGCCGATGCTCATGGGAATCTCCGGATCCAGAGGGGGCTCGACGCTCATCGGCCACTCCGACGACGGGGCGCCAGGGCTCAGCCCTCGGCACATTCCTCAAGGGCGGCCCGGTCGCGCAAGGCAACCCGCCCCTGGGGCTGCAGCGAAATCAGCCCGGTTGTCTTGAACTGGGTGATCGTCCGGCTGACGGTCTCGGTGGTCAGGCCGAGATAGTCGGCGATATCGGCCCGGCCCATCGGCAGCGAGACCGGGTCCCCAGGCAGGAGCCGGGCCTCCTGGCGCCGGCTCAGCTGCAGCAGGAACGAGGCGACTTTCTCGGTGGCGGTCTTGCGGCCGAGAAGGACCATCTGGTCCTGAGCCGCCGCCAGCTCGTTCGACGCCATCGCCAGCAACCGGCGCTCGAGCTTCGGGATATCGGCGAACAGGCTCTCCAGCGGGCGCCGCGGGAAGCGGCACAGCCTCACCGCCGTCAACGCCTCCGACGAGCAGGCGTAGCGATCCCTGGAGGTCAGGCCGAGCAGGTCACCGGGGAACAGGAAGCCGGTCACCGCCCGGCGGCCGTCGGACAGCAGCTTGTAAAGTCGCACCGACCCGATGCTGACGCTGAACACGTGGTCGGCCGGCTGGCCCTCCTCGGTGATCGGCGCCCCGGCCTCCAACTCGACGAAGCGATGGATCTCGGTCAGTCGCCGCATCTCGGCGGCGTCGAGCGGCGCGCACACCGTGAATTGCCGGACGCTGCACCGGGCGCACTGTTCCGGCATCTCTGTGCCGACGCTGGCGACCTCGGCGGCTCGGGCAGGCTCCACGACCACTCCTCCTCGCTCGGAGCCCGAACAGACCCCGACGATGCGGAACCTACCATCGCCGGGGCGAGCGGCCAAGCCGCGGCGGGTGCCTAGCGCTCCGCCTCCGGCAGTTCGAGACGGAACACCGTGCCGTCCGGCCCGGTGCGGTCGAGGGTGAGCCGGCCACCGTGGGCTTGCGCGATGTCGCGGGCGATGGTCAGGCCAAGACCGGTGCCGTCCTTGCGGCCGCTGAACTGGAACGGCTGGAACAGCCGAGCCACCCCGTCGGCCGGAATCCCGGGTCCGTCGTCGACGACGTCGAGCACCACCCGGCGGTCGTGCCGGCGGGCGACCAGCGTGACCCGCCCCGCCCCGGCCGCCGCCGCGTTGCCGATCAGGTTGGACAGCGCGCGGAACATCTGGTCGCGGTCGACACGGAGCGGCAGGTCGCCGCCTTCCGCCAGGTGGACCCTGAGCGCCCCCAGCTCCGACGCCGGCAGCCCGGCCTCGGCGTCGCGCACCAGCTCGGCGACGGTCATCGGCTCCAGGCGCAGCGGCGGGGTCTCGCGCGTGAAGTTCAGGGTGGTCGAGCACAGGGCGGCCGCGCGGTCGATCGCCCGCACCAGGGTCGGCGCGATCCGCCGGACCTCGGGATCCTGGCTCTCCACCAGGCGGTCCGAGATCAGGGTGGCGGTGGAGAGCATGTTGCGCAGGTCGTGGCTGATCTTGTTGACCGCGGTCCCGAGTGCCGCGAGCCGGGTGCGCTGGCGCAGCGCGCTGCGCAGCCCCTCCTTCATGGCCGCCATCTCGCGCTGCGCGACGCCGATCTCGTCGCGCCGGCCGAGGTCGGTCAGGTCGCTCGACCGGTCTTCGGGCGCCCGGCGGAAGGCGATCAGGCTGCGGGTCAGGTTCTCCAGCGGCCGCACCATCATCCAGCGCAGCGCCACGAACATCAGCGCCGCCGTGATCACCGAGATCACGATCGACAGGTTCAGGATCCGCCAGGAGTACTCGTACATCTCGCGCCGCAGCGGATACTCGTCGAGGGTCACCACCACCTCCGCCATCGCGTCCTTGGGCGCGGTGCCGCGGATCTGCATGACCCGGTCGCGAGTCTGGAACAGCGCCTCGAAGGCGTCGAGGATCAGCGTGACCACCCCGGGATCGTCGATGTCGTAGCGAACGTGCGGCTCGGGGCGCAGCGGCCGCTTCAGCATCTCCATCGGCGTGCCGTCGCGGACCACCTTGATCGACCAGGCACCGACATGGTCGAGCAATTCGTAGGTGATCTCCTCGTTGACCATGCGGTCGGGGGCAACATTGACTGCCATCGCCGCCAGATGCGCGGCGTCGAGTTTCTCGGTCAGGTAGACCAGCCGGAAGCGCGCCACCGACGGGGTGTAGATCAGCACCTCCGCCAGCATCACGAAGAAGATCGTCAGCAGCAGCAGCCGGAACGACAGCGATCGGAACGAGAAGCGCATCGCCGTCGCGTCAGGCGAAGCGCATCAGGAAGCGCACGATCGCCCTGGTGCGATCGCCGAACAGGGTCGGGATGTACCAGCTCCCGGCGGCGCGGCGCACCACCTCGGCGCGGGTCGGGTACGCGACGGTCAACCCGGCCAGCGCCCCGACCTTCAAGCGCCGCGCGATCGCCAGCCCCCAAAGCGCGATCAGCTCGCCGGCGGCCTCGCCGACCACCGTCGCCCCCAGTATCCTGCCGTTTGGCGCCACCAGCGCCTTGGTGAAGCCCTCGACCGACCGTTCCGCCTGGGCGCGGTCGTTGTCGGCGAACGACCAGCGCAGCACGCCGAACCGTGTGCCGGCGGCGCGCAGCTCGGCCTCGGTCGGGCCGACCTGCGCCAGTTCCGGGGCGGTGTAGGTGACGCGCGGCACGCCCGTGTCATCGGCCTTTGCCGGCAGCCGGAACAGCGTGTTGCGAATCACCACCCCGGCGTGGGCACTGGCGACGTGGGTGAACTGCGGGCCGCCGGCGGCGTCGCCGACCGCGAACACCCGACGATTGCTGGTCCGCAGTCGGGAATCGAGCACCAGCCGGCCACGGTCGTCGATGGCGATCCCGGCGCGGGCCAGGTCCATCTCCTCGAACGCCACCCGGCGGCCGGTCGAGACCAGCAGGTGGC
>CAYNFA010000629.1:0-3027 GCA_964396345.1 uncultured Thalassobaculum sp. | reverse complement strand
TGACGTCCGCTGACAGAGCCAATCGGTCGCCGGCAGCGCCGTCGAAGTCCACAATCACGTCGGTGCCGTTTGCGTCGCCGATCAGCACCAGATCGGCCCCTTCTCCGGTGTGGATCGTATCGTTGCCTTTGCCCGCGACCAGGGTGTCATTGCCTTGCCCGCCAAATAGGACATCGTCACCATGCCCACCGAACAGGACGTCGCCATCCTGCCCGCCATAGAGCGTGTCCGCCCCCTTATTGCCATAGAGTACGTCGCTGCCCAGGTTGCCGTACAAGATGTCGTCACTCTGGCCGCCGACCAGGGTGTCGGCGTCCTGCCCACCGAACAGCGTATCAAACGCTTGGCTTCCGTAGATCAGGTCGTCGCCCTGGTTTCCGTATAGGACGTAGCCGTCACTGTCCTGCGCACCGCCGGACGGCTCGATCTCGCCCGTCGCCACGGGAAGAACTGCCTTGTAACCCGCTGTGCCGTCGACCTCTCCGTCGGTGCCCGCACCGACGCCGGCCGGCACTGACAGCCCATGCAGCACAATCTCGCGGAACTCCAGCGGCAAGATGTCGTCGCCTTCGAAGGCGATGTTGTTCAGCGGGTCGCCGAACAGTTCGTCGTCCCCCAAGTCGAAGGTCCGGGCGTAGGATATGGAGCCGTCGGGGGCGGTCGGGAACGACCCCTCCGGATCCGTCAGAGACAGGATGATCGGACCGTACGCGGCCGCACCTTCGGACACCTCGATGATCCCGTCGCCGTCGGTGTCGTCGGCGGCGGTCGGGCTGAAGGAGTCGAGCGGCGTGCCGTTCGCGAGATCGGGCTGACCGTCCCCGTCGGCGTCGAACCGGCCGTGAATGTGCTGCGCGTGAGACTGGCCAGGCTCTAGCCCGTCGGCCTCGATCTGGACCGTGACCTCATTGGCGGCCCGGTCGAGCGTGATGCTGGCCGTGCCCGCAACGCCCGACTCGTTCAACTCTCCCAGGATCGCGGTGAACGTCAGCGGCTGAGCATCAGCCGCCCAAAGCACGTCGTCACCGGCGCCGCCGCTTATCACGGAGTTACCAGCGACCCCGATGACCAGATCGTTCTGGCCGGGGCCCACCAATGTTTGCTCGCCGAATTCCCCCACGACCAGCGTCGACACTCCGGCCGGGATGTCAACCTCCTCAATCTCGCCCGAAGCAACCGGCAGGACCACCTTAAAGCCTCCCGTGCCGTCGACCTCGCCTGCGGTACCCTCACCAGCGCCTTCCGGTACCGAGCGGCCATGGAGGACGATCTCGCGCAAATCGAGCGGCAAAAGGTCGTTGCCCTCAAAGTTGTCCTCGAACGGTTCGTCGTCGCTCAGATTGAAGCTGCGAGTGTAGGAGATCATGCCGTCCTCGGCGGTCGGGAACGAGCCAGTCTCGTTGTCCAGCGTCAGAATGATCGGCCCGTACGAGGCGGCGCCCTCCCCGACCTCGATGAAGCCGTCGCCATCGGCGTCGTCAGCCAACGTCGGATTAACCGAATCGACCGGCGTGCCGTCAGCGTCGAACCGTCCGTGGATGTGCTGGGGGTGAGGTTGGCCTTCCTCCAGGCCGTCCGCCGCTATGTGGACGGTCATCAACTCCTGATCGTCGATAGTCACGAACGCCGTGCCTACGACGCCAGAACTGTTCAGCGGCGAGAGCCCTGCGGTGTATCCTGCGGTGCCGGCTCCGATGTCTCTGACAATGGCCATTCTTCGTAGCTCCCGATGGCTGGCGGCCATTGACGCCCATCGCCGAGGCGGCCGGACATAGAAGCACGAGAGTGGCGGAATGTTCCCAGGAGCGGCCGGAGCGAGGTAGCGTCTTGTGATAGGCTGATAGGTGCCGCCGTGGGCCGACCGCATATCGAGAATTTTGCCCCTCGCTCACGGCACACTGTTCCGACCAAAACATTTCCGCAGGGCGTCAGACTGGTTACGATCCCGTATCGCGCGTGCATGCCCAGCCCGTATCGCGCGTGCATGCCCAGGAGATGCTCCTTGTCCTCTATTTCCGACACCTTCACCGCCGAGGGTGGCTGCACCTGCGGGGCGGTGCGCTACCGGATGACGGCGCGGCCGTTGTTCGTGCATTGCTGTCACTGCACCTGGTGCCAGCGCGAGACCGGCGCGTCGTTCGCGCTCAACGCCATGATCGAGGCGGATCGCGTGGTGCTGCTGAGCGGCGAGCCGGCGGTGGTGCTCACGCCCTCGGCGAGCGGCGCGGGCCAGCGGATTTCGCGCTGCCCGAGCTGCCGGATCGCGCTCTGGAGCAATTACGCTGGCTCGGGCGAGAAGGTGCGTTTCGTGCACGTCGGAACGCTTGACGAGCCCGCGCGCCTGCCGCCCGAGATCCACATCTTCACGGCGTCGAAACAGCCGTGGGTGGTGCTGCCGCCCGACATGCCGGCGGTCGCGGAGTTCTACGACCGCGACGAGCACTGGCCGGCCGACAGCCTCGCCCGACGGCGCGCGCTGCTCGGGTAGCCCAGCTTCGCACCATCCAGCCTCAGGGCGACGTGTCGGCCCCGGCGATCCGCGCGGGCGAGAACAGCCGCGCCAGGATGGCGACGCCGAGCGCGATGTAGACGGCGCAGCCGATCGCCAGCGCCTCCATCGACACGCCGAGATCCAGCAGCACGCCGAGCAGGGCCGGCGACAGCGCGCTCGCCACCACCGAGCACGCGGTCACCAGCGCCCGAATCGCGCCCAGATGCAGCACGCCGTACAATTCGGCCCACAGCGTGCCCAGCAGGGTCGAGCTGAAACCGGCGGTGACGCCGGCCGCCATCAGGAACAGGTAGCCGGACCAGAGCGGATCGAAACTCGCGAGCACGACCATGCCGAAGCCGAGCGGCGCCAGGTAGAAGCGCGCGGTGCGCCGGGCGCCGATACGGTCGATCACCGGCCCGGCGACCAGCGAGGTGCCGACCTGACAGATGGCGTAGCCGACATAGCCGGCGGCGAAGGCGCCGAGGCTCCAGCCCTTCACCTCGGTCAGGTGAACCTGGTGGAACAGGATGCCG
>CAYNFA010000628.1:0-3044 GCA_964396345.1 uncultured Thalassobaculum sp. | reverse complement strand
GTCGCCGTGGTCACCGCCAGCAACAACGCGAGCGAGGTTCGTCTCACCGGCGCGCTCGACGGTGGACGGAAGGGCAGGTCGGCATCGTCAAGGGCTGAGCGGGCCGGTGCCGCTGCTGGACCGGGGCGGCGGCCCCTGATAGCCGACAAGCCGGTTGGCCTCGCTGCCGGGCAGCGGCTGGGTGTAGCAGTTCACCTTGCCGATGGTGCGGTAGCAGTACGAGGTCGGCAGCGGTTCCGCAGCCGGCTGTTCCTTGGGCTGAAAGGCGGTCGACATGGTGTCCACCGCGGTCTGAACGGTCTGGCCAACCTCGGCGCAACCGGCCAGCGCGACGGCACCAAGCACCACCATCCCGGCCGTCCGCCACCACAGGATCCGCCGCGCGTTCCGCGTCGTCATGCCGTCGTCACCCCGTCATCCCCCCGCGCACCCCCCGCAGGACTCGCAGCAAGTGTAGCCGAATCAACACCAAACCCCAAGCCGTCCGCGACTCGACAGGTGACCGCCCTGCGCCGGGGATCAGTGGAGGGTTTTCAGGACGTCGCCGACGGTGTCCACGATAAAGTCGATATGACTCTTCTCGACGATCAGCGGCGGCGACAGCGCGATGATGTCGCCGGTGGTGCGGATCAGCAGACCCTTGTCGTAGGCCTGCAGGAAGGCGTCGAAGGCGCGCGCCGTCGGCTTGCCTGCGATCGGCTCCAGTTCGATCGCCCCGACCATGCCGATGTTGCGGATGTCGATGACGTGGGACGCCCCCTTGAGCGAGTGCAGCCCCTGCTCCCAGTAAGGCGCCAGGTCGGCGGCCCGCTCGAACAGCCCCTCCTCGCGGTACAGGTCGACGGTGGCAAGGCCGGCGGCGCAGGCCAGCGGGTGGCCGGAATAGGTGTAGCCGTGGAACAACTCGATCGCGTTGTCGGGTGCGTTCATGAAGGCGTCGTAGATGCCGTCGCGGCAGAACACCGCTCCCATCGGCACGACCGCGTTGGTGATGCCCTTGGCGGTGGTGAACAGGTCCGGCTTGACACCGAAGTAATCGCTGGCGAACGGCGCGCCGAGCCGGCCGAACCCGGTGATGACCTCGTCGAAGATCAACAGTATGCCGTGTTTGTCGCAGATATCGCGCAGGCGCTTGAGGTAGCCCTTCGGCGGGATCAGCACGCCGGTCGACCCGGCCACCGGCTCGACGATGACCGCGGCGATCGTCGAGGCGTCGTGCAGGGCGACGATCCGCTCCAACTCGTCGGCCAGGTTGGCGCCGTGCTCGGGCTCGCCCTTGGTGTAGGCGTTGCGCGCGAGATCGTGGGTGTGCGGCATGTGGTCGACGCCGGCCAGCAGGGTGCCGAAGGTCTTGCGGTTGGAGACGATGCCGCCGACCGAGATGCCGCCGAAGCCGACCCCGTGATAGCCGCGCTCGCGCCCGATCAGGCGGGTGCGGGTGCCCTGGCCGATGGCGCGCTGGTAGGCGAGCGCGATCTTCAGCGCGGTGTCGACCGCCTCCGAGCCGGAATTGGTGAAGAAAACCTGGCTGAAGCCCTCGATCATCTGGGTCAGCCGGGACGCGAACTCGAAGGACAGCGGGTGGCCCATCTGGAAGGTCGGGGCGAAGTCGAGCTTCTCGACCTGACGCTGCACCGCCTCGATGATCGGGCGACGGCGGTGGCCGGCGTTGCAGCACCACAGCCCGGAGGTGCCGTCCAAGACCTTGCGGCCCTCGGCGGTAGTGTAGTGCACGCCCTCGGCCTCGACGAACAGCCGCGGCTGCTTCTTGAACTGCCGGTTGGCGGTGAACGGCATCCAGAACGACTCGAGGTCGTTCGGCTTCGTCTGGTCGTTCGCCGCGATCACCATGGGAAACTCCGTCTGTCGGCACGCCGTGGGGGCACAGGAAATATTCCGGCATCTTAGGGGGACGCGGGAGCGCGGCGCAAACGGGTTTGCCGCAACCGGCGGGTCTCGGCCTGTGGCGAAGCCGGCGGACGCCGGGTAGGCTCGCCGCCTGCCATTCGAGGAGACCGTCATGACCGATTACGTTCCAGCCCCGGGAGCCGCCTGGGAGCGCCAGGATCCCGCCGACCCCGCCGGCATCCAGGCCGCCGTCGACTACGCGCTCGAGCACGAATCGACGATGAACCGGGACATCGCCGCGGCCCTGGACGGCGGGCATTTTTCCGAGCCGCCGCCGCTCGGAGACATCATCGGCCCGACGGCGCCCCGCGCCGACCCGAGCGGGCTGATCCTGCGCGGCGGCCGGATCGTGGCGGAATGGGGGCCGACCGAGCGCGCCGACATGACGTTCTCGGTCACAAAGTCCTACCTGTCGATCATGGCGGGGCTGGCGGTCGCCGACGGTCTCATCCCGGACCTGCGCCGGCCGGTGGCCGACCTGGTCGACGACGGCGGCTTCGATGCCCCACAGAACCGCTCGATCACCTGGGAGCACCTGCTCACCAACACCAGCGAGTGGGAGGGCACGCTGTTCGGAAAACCCGACCTGGTCGACCGCAACCGCGAGCTGTCGCTGCCGCCGGGCGTGGCGTCGAAGAAGGGCACGCACCGCGACCTGCAAACACCGGGGACGTACTGGGAATACAACGACGTCCGGGTGAACCGGCTGTCGCTGTCGCTGCTGCGGGTGTTCGGCCGGCCGCTGCCGGCGGTGCTGAAGGAGCGGGTCATGGACCCGATCGGGGCGTCGGACAGCTGGAGTTGGAACGGCTACCTCAACTCCTGGGTCGAGGTCGACGGGCAGCTGATGTGCTCGGTGTCGGGCGGCGCGCACTGGGGCGGCGGCCTGTTCATCTCGGCCCGCGACCACGCCCGCATCGGCCTGCTCATGCAGCGCCGCGGCCTGTGGGGTGACCGACGCATCCTGCCGGAATCCTGGGTCGACGCCTGCACCACGCCGTGCGCGCTGAACCCGAGCTACGGCTATCTCTGGTGGCTGAACGGCGACGGCAGGCACTGCCCGAGCGCGCCGCGCAGCAGCGTGTTCGCCATGGGCGTCGGCTCGAACGTCATCTGGATCGAGCCGACTCTCGACC
>CAYNFA010000627.1:0-3050 GCA_964396345.1 uncultured Thalassobaculum sp. | reverse complement strand
GGCCGTTCCTCGACCGCATGAACCTGTTCGACGGTCTCAACGAGATCATCGGCACCCCCGGCTACCTGGCCCGCGGCCGCGCGTACGACGGCTCGAACTTCGGAGACAAGGCGTGATCGATCCCGTCGCCATCGACCCCGTGACCCTGGCCGTGCTGAAGGGCCGGCTCGAGCAGATCGCCGACGAGATGGACGCGACGCTGTTCCGCAGCGCCTTCAACCCGATCATCGCCGAGGCCCACGATGCCTCGCACGGCCTTTACGATCCGCTCTCGGGCGATACCCTGGTGCAGGGCAAGTCCGGGCTGCCGATCTTCGTCGGCAGCAACGCCTTCGCGGTGCGCGCGGTGATCGACAAGGCGGCGAAGGCCGGCGGCGTCGCCGAGGGCGACCTCTACATCTTCAACGACCCCTACGACGGCGGCACCCACCTGTCGGATTTCCGGCTGGTGCGGCCGTACTTCCGCGACGGCGCGCTGGTGTGCTGGCTGGCCTCGGTCGGGCACTGGCACGACGTCGGCGGCAACGTTCCCGGCAACTACAACCCAGCCGCCACCGAGTGCTTCCAGGAGGGCATGCTGATACCGCCGGTCAAGCTCTACGACCGTGGCCAGTTCCGCCAGGACATCGTCGACATCCTGCAGAGCAACTCGCGCCAGCCGGGCTCGCTGTACGGCGATCTGAACGGCCAGATCGGGGCGCTCGAGCTTGGCGGCCGCCGGCTCGACGCGCTGATCGACGAGTACGGCGTGGCGGTGATCCAGGCCGCGCTGGTCGAGCTTCGGCGCCGCGCCGAGCAGCTGATGCGCGCCAACATCGCCGAGCTGCCGGACGGCACCTATTCGGCCGAGGACTGGCTGGACAACGACGGCATCACCGACGAGCCGCTGCTGATCGCCCTCGACATGACGATCGCCGGCGACCGCATGATCCTGGACTTCTCGCGCTCGGCCAAGGCCTGCCAGGGGCCGGTGAACATCGCCCGCTCGACCGCCGTCGCCTGCTGCTACGTGGCCCTGAAGCACGTCTTCACCGAGGTCCCGGCCAACGCCGGGGTGCTGGCGCCGATCGAGTTCGTTATCCCGGAGGATTCGCTGCTGAGCGTGCGCGCGCCCAAGCCGGTCGGCGGCTACACCGAGACCATCCTGCGGATCATCGACAACGTGTTCAGCGCCATCTCCCAGGCGGATCCGGCGCGCGGCAACGCTCACGCCTACGGCACCATCAACGCGCTGTCGATCGCCGGTCACCGCGCCGACGGGCGGCGCTGGGTGATGTTCTCGTTCTTCGGCGGTGGCCACGGCGGCAACCCGGTCGGCGACGGCCTCAGCCACGGCAACGCGCCGATCTCGACGGCGACCATCCCGCCGCTGGAGATCCTGGAGGCCGCCTACCCGGTGCGCTTCACCCGCTGGGCGCTGCGCCCGGACAGCGCCGGCCCGGGCCGCCATCGAGGCGGCCTCGGCGCCATCTACGAGGCCGAGGTGCTGGAGGCGTCGGCCGAGGCGTTCCTGTTCGCCGACCGCGGCCGGCACGCGCCGAAGGGCGTGGCGGGCGGCGGCGAGGCGGCGACCAACAGGTTCTACTTCGACACCGATACCGGCGAGGCGAGGCCGCCGATGGCGTCCAAGATGGTCGGCATCAAGCTGAAGCGCGGCCAGCGGGTGCGCATCGAGAGCCCGGGCGGCGGCGGCTACGGCGACCCGTTCGAGCGTGATCCGGCGGCGGTGGCGCGCGACGTCCGGCTCGGTTATGTCAGCCGCGACCGGGCCGCCTCTGACTACGGGGTGGCGATCGCCGACGACCACCGGGTCGACGCCGCCGCCACCCAGGCGTTGCGCGGCCGGGGGGCGGCGTCGTGAGCGGCCGCTACATCGTCGGCGTCGACGTCGGCGGCACCTTCACCGACGTCTTCATCCTTGACCAGCAGACCGGCACCGGCACGATCCGCAAGGTGCCGTCGACGCGGCCCGACCAGTCCCAGGGCTTCCTCGCCGGCATCCGGTCGGGTGTCGAGACGGTCGGCGCGGTCGCCACCGTCGTCCACGGCACCACGGTCGGCACCAACGCGCTGCTGGAGCGGCGTGGCGCCGCCACCGGGATCATCACCACCGCCGGCTTCCGCGACGTGCTGGAGATGCGGCGGCGCGACCGTCCGACCACCTGGGGGCTGTGGGGTCAATACGTGCCGGTGATTCCGCGCGACCGCCGCCTGGAGGTGGCCGAGCGGGTGCTCGCCGACGGCACCGTCCACACCCCGGTCGACGTCGATGGCGTGACCGCCGCCGCCCGACTGCTGCTGGCCGACGGCTGCCAGGCGGTGGCCATCGTGTTCATCAACGCCTACGCCAACGCCGCCAACGAGGAGGCGGCGCTGGCCGCGGTCCGGGCGGTCTGGCCGAACGAGCACGTCACCGCATCCAGCCGGATCCTGCCGGAGATCCGCGAGTTCGAGCGTGCCTCGACCGCCACCCTCAACGCCTACCTGCAGCCCGTGGTCGCCGACTACCTGGAGCGCCTGCAGGACACGCTGCGCGGCGACGGCTTCGGCGGCGACGTGCTGATCGTGCAGTCGAACGGCGGCGTGATGACGGTCGATTCCGCCCGCCAGGTGCCGATCCGGACGGCGCTGTCCGGACCGGCCGCCGGGGTGATCGCCGCCGCCCACATCGCCACCTCGGCCGGCTTCCCCAACGTCGTCACCTGCGACATGGGCGGCACCAGCTTCGACGTCTCGCTGGTGGTCGACGGCGAGACCGCGCTAACGCCGGAGACCTCCATCGACTTCGGCATGGTGGTGCGCCAGCCGATGATCGAGATCACAACCATCGGCGCCGGCGGCGGGTCGATCGCCTGGGTCGACCGCGGCGGGCTGCTGCAGATCGGTCCGGAATCGGCGGGCTCGGACCCCGGGCCGGTGTGCTACGGCCTCGGCAACGACCGGCCGACGGTGACCGACGCCAACCTGGTGCTGGGTCGGATCAACGCCGATCGGCCGATCGGCGGCAAGCTGGCGCGGCTCGACGCCGAGGCGGCGCTCGCGGCCATCGA
>CAYNFA010000626.1:0-3055 GCA_964396345.1 uncultured Thalassobaculum sp. | reverse complement strand
TCCGGCATCGGCGGCCTCAACACGATCTACGAGGCGAGCCTTGTCCTGCAGGAACGCGGGCCACGACGGATCAGCCCGTTCTTCATCCCGTCCGCGCTGATCAATCTGATTTCCGGCCAGGTGTCGATCCGGTTCGGCTTTCGCGGACCAAACCACTCGGTGGTGACCGCCTGCGCGACCGGCGCCCACGCCATCGGTGACGCGGCGCGGCTGATCGCCTTCGATGATGCCGACGTAATGGTGGCCGGCGGGGCCGAGGCTGCAGTGAGCCGCCTCGGGATCGCCGGATTTGCCGCATCCCGGGCGCTGTCGACCGCCTACAACGACACACCCGAGAAGGCTTCGCGGCCCTGGGACGAGGGACGCGACGGCTTCGTGATGGGCGAAGGTGCCGGGGTGGTGGTGCTTGAGGAGTACGAGCACGCCAAGCGGCGGGGCGCCACGATTCACGCAGAGGTGGTCGGGTACGGTTTGTCAGGCGACGCCCACCACATCACCGCTCCGGCCGATGACGGGGACGGTGGTTTCCGCGCCATGCAGGCCGCCCTCAAGCGCGCCAGTATGACGCCAGCCGACATCGACTACATCAACGCCCACGGCACCTCCACGCCGCTCGGCGACGCCATCGAATTCGGTGCCATCAAGCGAATGTTCGGGCCGTCGGCGGCGGCCGTCTCGATGTCGTCGACCAAGTCAGCGATCGGCCACCTGTTGGGCGCCGCCGGTGCCGTCGAGGCGATCTATTCCGTGCTGGCCATCCGCGACCAGACTGTGCCGCCGACGCTGAACCTGGAGCGCCCCTCCGATGGCATCGAGGGGATCGACCTGGTCCCGCATACCGCGAAGGCTCGGCCGGTGCGCGCCGCCCTGTCGAACTCGTTCGGCTTCGGCGGCACCAACGCCTCGCTGATCTTCGCCAAGCCGGACTGACCGGGTCGGCCCGGATGGGGCGCTGGCTTCTCCGGCTCGCCTCGCTGGCGACCTCCGTCATTGTCGTCGCCGGTATGGCCGCGGTGTGGGGCTGGCAGGCATTCACCGGACCGGGTCCGTTGATTGAACCGACAACCGTGATCATTCCGCGCGGCGCCGGCCTCGAGGCCATCGCCGGCCGTCTTGCCGGGGCCGGTGTCGTCACCGAGCCGACTATCCTGGTTATCGGCGCCAAGCTGACCGGATCGGCGCGCGGGTTGAAGGCTGGCGAGTACCGCTTCCCGGCCTCGGTGTCGGCACGCGATGCGCTCGGAACAATCGAGCGCGGGGAGACCGTGGTGCGCCGCCTCACCGTCGCCGAGGGTCTGACCAGCCTGCAAGCCATGGCGGTACTGGCCGAGGCAGAGGGACTCGATGAGACGGTCGAGACGGTGCCGCCGGAGGGCAGTCTGCTGCCCGAGACCTATCACTATTCCTGGGGCGACGATCGCCCTGAACTGGTACGGCGGATGCGCCGCTCGATGGATGATGCGGTGGCACGGCTGTGGGCGGAGCGCGCTCCTGACCTGCCGCTAGACACCCCGGAACAGGCCGTCATCCTGGCCTCGATCGTCGAGCGCGAAACCGGCGTCGCGAGCGAGCGCGGGCTGGTGGCGGGTGTGTTCGTGAACCGGCTGCGGCGCGGCATGCGGCTGCAGTCGGACCCGACCGTCGCCTACGGCATCGCTGGCGGCGAGGGACTGGACCGGGCCCTGACACGCGCCGATCTGCGCGCTGTGACGCCCTACAACACCTACGTCATCCCCGGTCTGCCGCCGGGAGCGATCGCCAACCCGGGACTGTTGTCGCTCCAGGCCGTGCTGAAGCCGGAGAAAACCGACTATCTGTACTTCGTTGCCGACGGTACCGGCGGCCACGCGTTTGCCCGGACGCTGGACGAGCACAACCGCAACGTTCGCTCCTGGCGCCGCATCCAGCGCGAGGCCGCGGGGGAGTAGGGCAGCGGGGTCGGTGCCTGCCGGTCTCGGACCGTACTGGAGGGGAGCCAAGGGCGGGACGACCACGTCCGGCTGTTGCCTGCGCGGCCGGGTCCGCTTCCGAACCGATTGCTAGCCCCTTATGGCAAGAGCCTGCTGGTGTCGCGATTGCCAGTACCTTTCCTCCGGCAACGCCTCCATCAACCTGATCCTGCCGACCGATGGCATGGAGATCACCGGGCGGACCCAGGAGTTCGTCAGCGTCGCCGACAGCGGCAACGTCATGCGCCGCCGCTTCTGCCCAAACTGCGGAACCCAGCTGTTCAGCGAATCGGTCGATCACCCTGAGCGGATGGTGGTGCAGGCAGGCTCCCTGGACGACCCGGAAGTGGCGCGTCCGGGCGGGATCGTCTGGACCGCTTAGGCGCCGTCGTGGGGCTGGATGGACCCGGGGCTTCCGTCGACGGAGGGGGCCAACCGGCCACAGCGCCGGCCGGCCGGTCCTGAGTCTGGCGGGGCGCTACGCGCGTTGGGACGCCTTGCCGGGCAACCGCCGCAGCAACGGGTCGATCCAGGCCGGGGGCAGGGCCTGGAGCAGCCAGACCGCCGCCGCCGTCGGCCACGGAAAGGCGATGCGCGGCCGGTCGCGCTGCAGTCCGCGCCGGATCACGCGGGCGGCCTTGTCGGCGTCCATCAGGAACGGCATCGGGAACTCGTTGACGTCGGTCATCGGGGTGCGGATGTAACCGGGGCAGACCACCGACACTCGCACCCCGCTGCTGTACAGACTGCCCCGCAAGCCCTCGCCGAACACCTTGATCGCCGCCTTCGACCCGCAGTAGCTCGGCGCTCCGGGCATGCCGCGGTAGCCGGCGAGCGAGGCCACCAGCGCGATCTGGCCGCGGCCACGGGCCGTCATGCGGGGCAGGATCGGCAGCACGGTGTTCAGCACCCCGTCGACGTTGGTCGCGAACACCGCCCGGACCTGCGCCTCCGGCTCGGCGCCGGCGGTTCCCGACGTACCGGCGGAGATTCCGGCGTTCGCGACGATCAGGTCGAGAGGGCGACGGTCGTCGGCGGACAGCACCCAGCGCTGGACGGCGTCGGCGTCGGTCACGTCCATTGCCTCGGGATGAACCTCCGCGCCA
>CAYNFA010000625.1:0-3064 GCA_964396345.1 uncultured Thalassobaculum sp. | reverse complement strand
GCCGATTCGGGTGACCGCCGGCGCCGACCCGTTGGCGACCGTGCGCGCCGCCGACGCCCTCTGCATCATGACGCCGTGGCCGCAGTACAAGCTGCTCGATCCGGCCGAGATCGCCGCGGCCATGCGTGGCCGGGTGGTGATCGACCCCTACCGGGTGCTCGATCCGGAGCGGGCGCGCCGCGCCGGGCTCGACTGGCTTACCCTCGGCGTCGCCGACCAGCAGAAGGAGAAGAATTCATGCTGACGCACCGCCACGCGACCCCGAGCGCCCCGTCCCGGGTGGTCGTGCTCGGCGCCGGATTCATCGGCGCCGCCGCCGCCGATGCCTTGGCCGACGATGGCGTCGCGGTCGAGCGGCTCGGGCGCCGCGACGTCGACCTGCTGGCCGAGGGCGCCGGTGATGCCCTGGCGGCGCGCCTGCAGGCGGACGACGTGCTGGTGGTGGTGGCTGCCGAGGCGCCCTGCAAGAACGGCGCGATGCTGGAGCGCAACATCCGGATGATGAACGCCGTGGTGGCGGCCCTGAAGGCACGGCCCGTCGAGCACGTCGTCTACGTCTCTTCCGACGCGGTCTACGCCGACTTCGAGGGCCCGCTGACCGAGGCGAGCTGCGCCGAGCCGGGCTCGCTGCACGGCGTCATGCATCTGGCGCGCGAGCGCATGCTGCTGGACGAGGGCGGCGTGCCGGTCGGCATCCTGCGGCCGACCCTGGTCTACGGCGCCGCCGACCCGCACAACGGCTACGGCCCGAACCGCTTCCGCCGGCTGGCGGCGGAAGGCAGGGAGATCGTGCTGTTCGGCGAGGGCGAGGAACGGCGCGACCACGTCCTGGTCGACGACCTGGGTGAGTTGCTCCGGCGCATGGTCGGACACCGCTCGACCGGCGTGCTGAACGGCGCCACCGGCGAGGTGCACAGCTTCCGGGCGATCGCCGAGATGGTGGTCGGGCAGATCGCGGGTCCGCCGGCGATCAAGGGCAGCCCGCGCGCCGGGGCGATGCCGCACAACGGGTATCGGCCGTTCGATCCGGCGGCGACCTTTCGCGCCTTCCCCGATTTCCGCTATACCCGCCTCTCGGACGGCTTGGCGCTGACCCACAGCCGCGCGGCCGCCACCGCCTGAACGACCCGAGGAGCGACCGATGGCCGAGGTCAACCTGCTGGCCCGCCTGCCCAAGAGCAAGCGCAACGTCAAGGCGCGCGAACACGCCAAGACGGACGAGCACATCCGCATCAGCCGCGAGTACGGCGAGACCTATTTCGACGGCCCGCGTGAGTACGGCTACGGCGGCTACCGCTACGACGGCCGCTGGGTCCCGATCGCCGAGGACATGGTCGGGCATTTCGGCCTGAAGCCGGGCATGCGGCTGCTCGACATCGGCGCCGCCAAGGGCTTCCTGGTCAAGGACTTCATGATCGCCTGCCCGGGGCTGGAGGCTTACGGCCTGGACGTCTCGGAATACGCCCTCAAGCACTGCGAGCCGGAGGTCGTCGGCCGCCTGCACCTCGGCAGCGCGGTGTCGTTGCCGTTTCCGGACCACAGCTTCGACGCGGTGATCTCGCTCAACACGCTGCACAACCTGAAGCGGCCGGAGCTGGTCACGGCGCTCGGCGAGATCATGCGGGTGACCCGGGGTGGCAAGGCGTTCGTGCAGGTCGACAGCTACCGGACCGAGGAGGAGCGGGCGATCTTCCTCGACTGGGTGCTGACCGCGCACACCCACGACTACCCCGAGGGATGGAAGCAGCTCTTCGAGGAGGCCGGCTACACCGGCGACTACTACTGGACCCTGATTTCCTGACGGGGAGACACCGATGACCGCGCACCCGACCGCGCTGCCCGGGCACAACCGATTCGACGTCGCCGAATCGCGGCGGCGCTGCATGCGCTACCGGCGCCGCATCCTCGACATCTCGCAGAAGGTGGGCGCGCTGCACATCGCGCCGGCGTTCTCCTGCCTCGAGATCGTCGACGCCTGCTACCACGGCCTGATGCGCGCGGCCCCGGCCGCCGGCAAGTCACCCGACACCTTCCTGATGTCCAAGGGCCACGGCTGCATGGCGCAGTACGTAGTGCTGGAGGACATTGGCGTGCTGCCGACCTCCGACCTGGACGCCTATTGCACCGCCGACGGTATCCTCGGCGCCCATCCCGATTACGGCAATCCGGGAATCGAGGCATCCACCGGCTCGCTCGGCCACGGCCTGTCGATGGCGGTCGGCATGGCGGTCGCCGAGCGCAACATCGCCGGCAAGGACGGGGTGCCGGGCGCGGTATACTGCGTGCTGTCGGACGGCGAGCTGCAGGAGGGCTCGACCTGGGAGGCGATCCTGATGGGCTCGACCCTCGGGCTGACCAACTTGGTGGCGATCGTCGACAACAACGACTTCCAGTCGCTGGGGCGAACCTCCGAGACGCACCCGAGCTTCTACCCGGTGGTCGAGAAGCTGGAGGCGTTCGGCTGGGAATCGATCGAGGTCAACGGCCACGACGCCGGTGCGGTCTACGAGGCGGTCGCCGCGCGCAAGGGCGACCGGCCATACTTCCTGGTCGCCAAGACCGTGAAGGGCCGGGGCGTGAGCTACATGGAAAGCGTGCCGATCTGGCACTACCGGGCGCCAAACCCGCAGGAATACCGGCAGGCCATCGACGAGCTGAGGGAGATCGCGTCGTGAGGAACACCTTCGGAGAGGTCCTCTACGGGCTCGCCAAGGACGACCCGCGCGTCCACATCGTGGTCTCCGACATTTCCCCGGTCGGCTCGATGGCCAAGTTTCGCGAGGAGTTTCCCGAGCGCTTCATCAACGTCGGTGTCGCCGAGCAGTCGATGATCGGGATCTGCGCCGGGCTCGCCCTCAAGGGCATGCTGCCGTTCGCCTACACGATCGCGACATTTGCGCTGTACAGGCCCTACGAGATGGTTCGCGACGACCTCGGCTATCAGAACCTGCCGGTGACGGTGGTCGGCATCGGCGGCGGCGTCATCTACTCGACCCTTGGCGGCACTCACTACGCCCAGGAGGACATCGCCATTGCCGGGTCGATCCCGAACATGTCGATCATC
>CAYNFA010000624.1:0-3066 GCA_964396345.1 uncultured Thalassobaculum sp. | reverse complement strand
AAATTCCGATTCTTTGGCGCCCCGACACGCCTGAGTTCGTCGTTGCCGGACTCCTCGGCGACCACCGGGACGCCGTCGGCCGGCAGGTTCGGAACGCCTGCCAGCAGATCCTCCACTTCGATGGAGAGGCGGCGCTCGTCCTCCTCCAGGAAAACCATGCGATCCTTAAGCTCTGAAACCTCGGCCATCAGGGCGTCCGCGGGATCGCCGACGCGCTTGGCCTGGCCGATCAGCTTGGACGCCTCGTTGCGGCGCTGCTGCGCCTGCTGGAGTTCGGTTGTCACCCGACGCCAGTCGGCGTCACGGGCCAGAACCGTCGCCGCCAACGGAGCGAGGCCGCGCTTGGCGAGACCGGCGTCAAAGGCGTCACCGTCCTCTCGAATGCGTCGAATGTCATGCATGGGGTGGTCGTCGGGTCCGCGTTAGAGGTGCACGTCGTTATACGGACGCGCCCGGCTCCGGTCCAGCGACCGCGCCTGTCAGACCCGGTCGGTAGCTTCCGCCTGCGCCCGCTTCCTCTCGATCAGCACGGCGCAGAGGATCGAGACCTCATAGAGCACCATGATCGGCACCGCGAGCAGCACCTGGCTGATCACGTCAGGCGGCGTCAGGATCGCCGCGGCCACAAACGCAATGACAATAGCGTAGCGACGCTTCGATCGGAGCCCGTCGGCGCTGACGATCCCGACCCGGGCGAGCAGGACCAGCAGGACCGGCAACTCGAACGCCACGCCGAACGCGAAGATCAGCCGCATCACCAGGGACAGGTACTGATCGACCTTCGGCTCGAGCACCAGCGGCAGGTCGCCGCCGCCGCCGGGGTGCTCGAATCCCAGGAAGAACTGCCAGGCCAGTGGGACCACGATGTAGTAGACCATCGCGGCGCCGAGGAAGAACAGCACCGGCGTGGCAGCCAGGAACGGCAGCAGCGCGCGGCGCTCGTGCTTGTAAAGGCCCGGCGCCACGAACATCCAGAGCTGCATCGACACCACCGGGAACGAAACGCAGGCGGCGAAGAAGAACCCGACCTTGATGTAGGTGAAGAACGCCTCGTGCAGGGCCGTGTAGATCATCCGGCGGCCTTCCTGGCCGGCCATGATGTCGGCGAGCGGCTGCACCAGGAAGGTGAAGATCGGTTCGGCCAGTCCGTAGCCGACAAAGAAGCAGACGATGAACGCCACCGCCGAGATGATCAGCCGGTGACGCAACTCCATGAGATGCTCGAGCAGCGGCATCTTGCCGCCTTCGAGATCGTCATCCGGATCGCGAGCCTCAGCCATGCCTCAGGCCTCCCCGGCGCCGGGGCCGGACTGGGTCTTGCCCTGGCGACGGGGCTTGGCGGGCGGCTTCGCCGGGCTTGCGTCAGAGGCCTTGGTCGAGGCTCGGCGGGCAGGCTTGGGGGCCGGAGCCTCCACCGCGCCGTCGGGCTTCGTCGAGGATTTGGCAGCGGATGACTTCGACGAGGTGGTCGTCGTGGCCGCCGCAGCGGAAGAAGCTGCCGGTGCTGGCGACGGCGTCGCAACCGTTGGCGTGGGTGGCGTCACCGAGTTGTCGGGGATCCGGGAACGCGCGGCGAGAGATGCGTAGTCTTCGATTGCCGAGGCTGGTTCTTCGGGGGCCGAAGCATCGGCGGCGGCGTCACCGGCGCCGCGCGCCATCGAGCCGACATCGCGCCGTGCCTGATCCAGCGCGCTCTCGATCTCGTCGGCCCCGGCGCTCTCCCTGGCCTCCTCGAAGCTCTTGCGAACCTCGCCGGACGGATCGATGTGTTTCTCGATCGAGGCCCCGACGCCTTCCCGCGAGACCTGCTGGATCTGCTTGCGGACGTCATCGAGTTCGGCCTCGCGCGCCATCTCCTCGAGGCTGCCCTGAAACTCGGAGGCCAAGGACCGCGCCTTGCGGATCCACTGGCCGACCGTCCTGATGACACGTGGGAGATCCTTCGGCCCGACGACCACCACGGCCACAAGCGCGATCAGGATAAACTCCTGCCAGCCTAGATCGAACATGGTGATCCCCGCGCCCGATCGGGCGCCTCAGGACAGCGGGAACGATGAGCCGTAGGCGCTCAGCTCTTGACGGCCTGATCCGACTTCGGTGCCGGCTTGCCGGCGGAGCTGTCGTCGGTCACCGACCGGTTGACTGGATCGCCGTCGCCCTCACCATCGGCGCCGCCATCCTTGATGCCCTGCTTGAAGTTCTTGAGCCCCTTGCCGAAATCGCCCATCAGCCGCGAAATCTTGCCGCCGCCGCCGAAAAGGAGAAGCACGACGGCGAGAACCACCAGCCAGTGCCAAATGCTGAAGCTACCCATCGACTGCTCCGAAATTCCGTTATGCCCCCGTCTGACGCGGCGGACTATACGCGACCGGGGCCGCGCGCCGCAACGCAAACGCCATTCTCAAGCTACATGGTTACTCAGTCGGCGAATACGAAGGTCTGGGTCGGATCGACTTGGATCCGGACCCTGGCACCCGGCTTCGGCAGGTAGACCCCCGGGACCCTGGCGTGCAGATGAACCGCCGCCTCCGACTGCGCCGGCGCGGTCACGGTCATGTGAACCAGACTGGTCCGCCCCAGCAGGCGTGCCTGTTCCACCACGCCGCTCGGGTCATCCGAGTACACCGGCGCCCACGGGTGGATCGCCACGCCCTCAGGCCGGACCACGACTGTCGCTTTGGTACCCTCCGCCAGGCCCCGCGCCGGAATCGACCCCAGCGGCGTGTCCACCGACCCGGCCCGGACCTGGCCTTCGATCCGATTGACCTCTCCGAAGAACGACGCAACGAACGCGTCAACCGGCTCGCAGTACAACTCGACCGGTGTTCCCTGCTGAACGATCCGGCCGCCGCGCATGACGGCGATCCGGTCGGCCATGAACATCGCCTCCTCGGAATCGTGGGTCACCATCAGGCACGCTGAACCGCTGGCCTTCAGGATGTGCAGGACCTCGTCGCGCACCCGGTCGCGCAGCCGGGCGTCCAGGCCCGAATACGGCTCGTCCAGCAGCACGACACGGGGCCGCGGCGCCAGCGCCCGGGCCAGAGCCACGCGCTGCTGCTGGCC
>CAYNFA010000623.1:0-3068 GCA_964396345.1 uncultured Thalassobaculum sp. | reverse complement strand
CCGCGCGCGGTCGCCGAGGCGTTCCGGCAGCTCCGGAGCGGCCGGCCCCGGCCCGTCGCTCTCGAGGTGCCGATGGACATTCTGGCGATGAAAGCGATGGTCGGCGAGCCGATCATCGGCGCGCCCGACCCGGCGCCGGCGCTGGATCCCGACCAGGTCGCGGCAGCCGCCAGGATCCTCGGCGAATCCCGCAACCCGATGATCTTCGTCGGCGGCGGCGCCTACGACGCGGCATCGGAGATACGCGAGCTGTCGGCGATGCTGCAGGCGCCGGTGGTGTCCTACCAGAACGGCCGTGGCATCGTCGACGAGCGCGAGCCCTATGCCCTGAACCACCCGGCCGGTAACGAATACTGGGCTGACTGCGACGCCGCCCTGGCGATCGGCTGCCGGATGCAGATCGAGCGCACGTTCTGGGGGCTGGACGACAGCGTGAAGGTGGTGCACGTCGACCTCGACCCGACCGAGATCAACCGGGTCGCCAAGCCGGCGGTCGGCATCGTCGCCGACGCGGCCGAGGCGGCGCGCGCCCTGCTGGACGCGATCCCCAAGCACAACCGCAAGCGCGCCTCGCGCGCCGACGAGTTGACCGCGCTACGGGCCCGCCACCACGCCCGGGCCGAGCAGATCGTCGGCCCTCAGATGGCGTTCAACGCCGCCCTGCGGAGGGCGCTGCCGGAAGACGGCTTCTTCGTCGACGAGTTCACCCAGGTCGCCTACGTCGCGCGCATCGGCTTCCCGGTATACGCCCCGCGCACCATGGTCACGCCCGGCTACCAGGGCACGCTCGGCTACGGCTACGCGACCGCGCTCGGGGTCCAGGCCGCCAACCCTGACCGGGCGGTGCTGTCGGTCAGCGGCGACGGCGGCTTCCTGTTCACCGCCAGCGAGATCGCCAGCGCCGTCCATCACAAGCTGCCAGTCGTGGCCGTGGTGTTCGCCGACGGCGCCTACGGCAACGTGTTGCGCATGCAGAAGGAACTGCACGACGGTCGAGTGATCGGGTCGACCTTCACCAACCCCGATTTCGTCAAGCTGGCCGAGGCCTACGGCGCCGACGGCCGGCGTGCGGAGAGCCCGGCCGAGTTGGAGACGGCGGTCCGCGAGGCGTTCGCGGCGCGCCGGCCAACCATCATCGAGGTACCGGTCGGCGAGATGCCGGAGCCGTGGCCGGTGATCCGTCCCGCCCCGACCAAGCCGAAGAAGGGCTGACGCCATGGCCTCCGAGACCGCCCTGATCGTCGGCGCCGGCTCCGGCCTCAGCGCCTCCCTCGCCCGCCTGTTCGCGGGTGAGGGCATGGCCGTGGCCATGGCCGGCCGGTCGCCCGGCAAGCTCGACGCCCTGGCCGCCGAGACCGGAGCCCGCGCCTACCGCTGCAACGCAGGCGATCCGGACGATGTCGCCGCCCTGTTCGCCGCGATCGACGCCGATTTGGGCGAGCCCGATTTGGTGGTCTTCAACCCGTCGGCACGGGTGCGCGGGCCGATCCACGAGCTCGACCCGCTCGCGGTCCGCGACGCCCTCATGGTGGCGCCGTACGGTGGCTTCCTGGTGGCGCAGCAGTCGGTCCGGCGGATGCTGCCGAAGGGCCGGGGCACGCTGTTGGTGACCGGCGCCTCGGCGTCGGTGAAGGGCTATGCGAATTCGTCGAGCTTCGCGATGGGCAAGTTCGGGCTGCGCGGCCTCTGCCAGTCGCTTGCCCGCGAGCTTCAGCCGAAGGGCATCCACGTCGCTCACTTCGTGATCGACGGCGGCATCGCCGGACCGAACTACACCGACGCGACTCGCGGCCCCGACGCTTTCCTCGATCCTGACGCCATCGCCCGGAGCTACCTGGACATCCACCGCCAGCACCGCAGTGCCTGGAGCTGGGAGGTCGAGCTGCGCCCCTGGGTCGAGACCTTCTGAGGCCGTCGCCGGGCACTACAGCCGGCGTGGCTCGAACAGCACCGCCGCGTTGTGGTCGTGCGCCGCCACCGGCCCGACCGGGTCCAGGAACGCCTCGCGAGACAGCGGCACTGGTCCGTCGGGGCCGAGCAGCGACAACATCCAGCGATCGCGCTCGAACAGCGCCAGGATGTCGGCCAGCGTGCCGCCGTAATCGGCGATGCGATGGACGTGAACCTCGACCAGGAAGCGGGTTTCGCCGCCGGCGATCATCGCTCGGGCGCCGACCGGGGCCAGACCCTCCGCCCCTTCGATGTCAATCTTGACCAAGGACGGTGCCGGCATGCGCTCGAACAGCCCGTCGAGTGTCAGGCATGGCACCCAGTCGTGATTCACGCTGGCGAGCGGAAAGTCGGCCCGCTCCCAAGGCGCAATGCTGGCCTGCGAGCCCGGAGTCGGGCTGGCCCGCATGGTCGGCACCAAGCCGCCCCGATCGCCGACCGCCGCGCACAGCGGGTGGATTGTCCACAAGTCGTTCAGCGCCGCGTTCAGCTGGATCATCGGGATCAGCGTCGGCTGCATCTCGACGGCGAACACCGTGGCCCCCAGCGCTGCCGCGACGCAGGCGACGTAGCCGACATGGGCGCCGACGTCGACAACCACGTCGCCTAGCCGAACCGACTGGCGCAGATAGGCGACCAGCGCCGGCTCGTGGACGGTCGCCTTCGGCATCACGAAACGCATGAACTGTTCGGCAGCAGGGTGGTCTTCGATGAAGCGCAGCGACAGTCCATCGCCGAACTCCACCGTGCGGGCAACGCCTGCTTTCGGCAGCACGCTGAGCCGATAGTTCCGGCCGGTCCCGATGCGGCGCAGCCGCAGGAACCGGCGGCGGTTCGTCGGGGTGGGGCTGACCCACATCTGCCACGAGGCCAGCTTCAGCAGCAGCTTCGGACGCAGATCCGTGATCGCCCTCCGCAGCGCGGCGTCCGGTATTGCGGCATCGACCGGGTCGACCAGCATCCGGAGCAGAGTGTCCCGGAGATCGGGTGCCTGATCCCTCAGCCTCATCACTGATACCGCATTGTGAGGGAATCCGTCCTAACCTATGACGACCGCGGCTCGAACAGCACCGGCGCGTTGAGGTCGGGTCGCACGACCGGTCCCTCCGGGTCCAGGA
>CAYNFA010000622.1:0-3069 GCA_964396345.1 uncultured Thalassobaculum sp. | reverse complement strand
ATGCCGAAGGTGTAGCGCGGATGGCCGGCGGTGATGTCGATGCCGACGGTCGCCAGGAACAGGCCGATCAGCAGCGAGACCGTGCCCTTGACCGGCGAGGCGGTCGACACGAACACCGCGCAGCTGAGGCCGAGGCAGGCCAGCCAGAAATACTCGAACTGGGTGAAATTGAGCGCCACCTCCGCCAGTTGCGGGGCTGACAGCACCAGCACCGTGGTGCCGAACAGGCCGCCGATCGCCGAGGCGACCAGACTGGTGCCCAGCGCCCGCTCGGCGAGCCCCTTGCGGGTCATCGCGAACGCCTCGGCGGCGTAGGCGGCCGAGGCCGGGGTGCCGGGCACCCGGAGCAGGGCGCCCGGGATGTCGCCGGCGAAGATCGCCATGGCGGTCGCCGTCACCATCGCGGCGATGGCCGGGACCGGATCCATGAAGAAGGTCAACGGCACCAGCAGCGCGGTCGCCATGGTGGCGGTCAGGCCCGGAACCGAGCCGACGACCAGGCCGAACACCGCGGCCATCGCCATGACGGCCAGCACGTCGGCCTGGAACACCAGCGGCAGCGCCAGCAGAAAGCTGTCCATTACGGTCCCTCGACGATCAGAAGACCAGGGGCTCGAGCACGCCCCACGGCAGCGGGACCAGCAGCAGGCTGTAGAAGATGTAGTGCACGACCATGGTCACCGCGGCGGAGATGACCACCGAGCTCAGCCAGCGGCCGCGCAGCCGGATCATGATCACGGCAACCATCAGGAACGCCGTCGGGATGAACCCCAGCGTCTCGGACGCCAGGATGTAGAACAGCATCCCGGCGAGCACGAGCAGCAGGGTGAACGGGCCACCGAGCGTGTAGGCCCAGGGATCGCGGTCGAGCAGCGGCTGGGTGGCGCGGTTGCGGATGCCAGACCACACCAGGATCCCGCCGCAGATCGCAAACCCCACGCACAGGATGCGCGGGAACAGGGACGAGCCGTACTCCTGGCCCGGCATGGAGGGAAAGCCCCGGGAGATGTCCGCCGCCACCAACGCAAAGCCGATCAGGACGAGGCCAAGGATCGCGTCGTTGAACCGCATGTCGTCTCCCGGGGGTATTCAGGATCGATCGTCCCGGACGGCCGCTACTTGGCCAGCCCGACCGCCTTCAGGACCTTGCCGATGCTCTCGTCCTGCTCGGCGTAGAAGGTCTCCAGACCCTTGGAGTCCGCCCATGTCATGCCGAACCCGCGGCCGTTCATGAAATCCTTGAACTCCTGGTGGTTGTAGATCTTCTCCATGGTGGCGGCGAGCTTGGCCTTGACGTCGTCCGGCAGGCCCTTGGGGCCGGAGACCGTACGCCAGGCGGCGTTGTTCCAAGCCGGGCCGCCCGACTCCTTCAGGGTCGGGATGTCCGGGAACGCCGGCAGACGCTCGTCGTTCATGACCGCCATGATCTTGATCTTGCCGGCTTCCTTGAGCGAGCGCGCCTCGACCACCGAGGCGGTGACGACCTCGATGCCGCCGGCCGCGAGATCGGTGAGAGCCGGGGCGGCGCCCTGCGACGGCACCCACGGCACCGCGTTCGGATCGATGCCAGCCTCGACCAGCATGCCGGCGAGCGCCAGATGCCAGATGCCGCCCTGGCCGGTGCCCGAGCCCTTGAACTTGCCGGGGTTGGCCTTGGCGGCGGCGAGGAACTCGCCAACGTTCTGGTACTTCGAGTCGACGTGGAACGACACGCCGGCCGGATCGGCGTTGTACAGCGCGATCGGCGTGTATGCCTTGTAGGTGAGGTCGGTCAGGCCGACCCAATGCATCATCGCGATCTCGACCGTGACGATGCCGATGGTGTAGCCGTCGGGCTTGGCGGTCGCGATCGCCTGGTGGCCGACCACGCCGCTGCCGCCGGTGCGGTTGACGACGTTGACCGGCACGCCGAGCTCATCCTGCATGATCTTGGCGATGATGCGGCCGGTCGCGTCGGTGCCGCCACCGGCGGACCACGGAACGATAACGGTGATCGGACGCTCGGGGTAGGCGGCCTCGGCCGGGCCGCCTAGCACGGAGGCGCCGGCGAGCGCTAGGCCCGCGATCGCCCCGGTCAGCACGCGTTTCATCATTTTGTTTCCTCCCGTTTTGATTTGAATTTCCGGGAGGCTATCACCGCAACAAGTCAGATGACCATACGTCTCGGCTTTCTGCGATCGTGGATCATCGCAGGACGGAGCGCGGGCCCGGCCCCGGCGTTTCGCCGGAGTCTCAGCCGAGCTGCTTGGCGAAAAGCGCCAGCGTCCGCTCCCGGGCGATCCCCGCGCTCGTTGGCTCGAAGCTGCCGCGATGATCGCAGTTGAAGCCATGGCCGGCCGGATAGAGGTGCACGGGCAGTTCCGGATGCGCCGCGCGCACCGCCTCGACCTCGCTCAGCGGGATGGCGTGATCGCGCTCGCCGAAATGCAGGATCACCGGGCAGTGTGGCTGCTCGGCGGCGAGGCTGCCGATGCCGCCGCCGTAGTAGGACGCGATCGCCGAGAACCCCTCGAGGCGGGTGGCGGTCAGCCAGGCGAGCGTGCCGCCCCAGCAGTAGCCGACGGCGGCGATGCGTCCCGCCGACTTCACCGTGTCGGCCGCCGCCGCGATGTCAAGCAGCGCGTCCTCGTTGCGGACCTGGGCGCGGATCTCGCGGCCCTTGGTGACGTCGTCCTCGCTGTAACCGAGCTCGATCCCGGGCCGCACCCGGTCGAACAGCGCCGGTGCCACCGCCAGATAGCCCTGCGCGGCGTAGTCGTCGGCGACCGCCCGGATGTGATCGTTCACGCCGAAGATCTCCTGGATGATCACGACGCCCCCCTTCGGCCTGCCTTCCGGCTGGGCGATGTAGGCGGTGAATTCGTGGCCGTCCTCGGCGGTGAGCGTGAGCGTGTCGGCCATGGCGGTTCCCCTTGAAATGACTTGGGCGTGGCGTCGCGGGGCGACGGCGATCGGTGCGAAGGTGGCACACATGCCGAGGCGGATGAAGGGTCGTTCGCGCTGCGAACGGCCTGCTCCGGGATCGGTTCCGGCGGTGTCGAGTTGAGCACCCATCGGCCCAACAATCGG
>CAYNFA010000621.1:0-3074 GCA_964396345.1 uncultured Thalassobaculum sp. | reverse complement strand
GGCGATCACCGGCCACCTGCTGCAGGCCTACGGCCTGTCCTACGACGACATGTCGCGGGTCAGCTACGGCTCCTACACCGACAGCGTGAACCAGCTGAAGGACGGCAACGCCGACTGGTTCACCCTGGGCACCACGGTGCCGGCGGGCGCCATCATGGACCTCGCCTCGGCCCGCGACATCACCATCGTTCCGGTTCCGGACGACGGCCTCGCCAAGATGAAGGAGATCAACCCCGGCTATCAGCGCATCATCGTTCCGGCCGGCAGCTATCCGGGCCAGACCGCCGACGTGCCGACCATCGGCTATTCCACCCACATCATCGCGCGCTGCGACCTGGATGAGCAGGTGGTCTACGACGTCGTGAAGAACATGCTGGCGAACGTCTCCGACCTCGCGTCGATCGCCAAGGCCGTCGGCAAGGCTGACGCCAAGGCGATGGCGGTGGAGACCGGCGTTCCGATGCACAAGGGCGCGACCAAGTTCTACAAGGAACAGGGCGTCCTCTGATCGTCGATAGATAGCGACGGAAGGGACGGCCGGCGGCCGTCCCTTCCGCGCGCCTCGCCCACCCCTCCCCGGGAGACCAGGCATGGCCAGCTGGACACGCGTCGCGCAGGGATCGATCACCGCGATCGGCCTCGCGATGACCACGTATCACCTCTACACTGCCTGGTTCGGCGCGCCCGACGCGCTCAGCTTCCGGGCCATCCACGTGGCGTTCGCCCTGGTCCTGGCGTTCCTGATCTTCCCGACCCGCGGCGGCGAGCGCGATCATCCAAGCGTCGCCCAGGTCGTGCTGGCGGGCCTCTCGGTGGTCGCTTGCGGCTACCTCCTGTGGGCCCAGGACTACGTGAACAACCGCATGATCTACGTCGACGACCTGGTCACCGAGGACTGGGTGCTCGGCTCGCTGCTGATCCTGCTGCTGCTGGAGGCGACGCGGCGCTGCGTCGGCCTCGCCCTGCCGCTGACCGCGGCGGCGTTCCTGTTCTACGCGGTGTTCGTCTCGGGCTCCGACCTCGGCCAGTTGATGGAGCAGATGTATCTCGGAACCGAGGGCATCTTCGGCATCCCGGTCAGCGTGTCGGCGACCTACGTCATGCTGTTCATCCTGTTCGGCGCCATGGTCGAGCGCACCGGCACCGGCAAGCTGTTCATGGATTTCGCGATGGCCCTGACCGGACACACCGCCGGCGGGCCGGCCAAGGTGGCGTGCATCACCAGCGGCATGTTCGGGACGGTGTCGGGCAGCGCGGTCGCCAACGTGATGACCACTGGCGCCTTCACCATCCCGCTGATGAAGAAGCTCGGCTACCGCCCGGCCTTTGCCGGGGCCGTCGAGGCGGTGGCGTCGACCGGCGGCCAGATCATGCCGCCGATCATGGGCGCCGCCGCCTTCGTCATGGCGGAGTTCCTGGGCGTGGCGTACCTGACGGTGGCGGCCTACGCGCTGATCCCGGCCATGCTGTATTTCCTCGCGGTGTTCCTGGCGGTGCATTTCGAGGCCAAGCGCACCGGGATGCGCGGCCTGCCGCGCGCCGACCTGCCGCGGGTCGGGACCGTGCTGAAGGAGCAGGGCCACCTGTTCCTGCCGCTTGTCGTGATCGTCGGCGCCCTGATCGCCGGTTACAGCGCGCCGTTCTCGGCGCTCTGCGGCATCGCCTCGGTGCTGGTCGCCGCCGGCCTGCGCCGCTCGACCCGCCACTACCTGACCCCCGCCAATATCCTCGACGGACTGGTAGCGGGCGCGCGCAACACCATCTCGGTCGCGCTTGCCTGCGGCTGCGCCGGCATCGTCATCGGGGTGATCACCCTGACCGGCCTCGGTATCGACTTCACCGGCCTGGTGCTGGCGGCATCCCAGAACCACTTGGTGCTGGCCCTCGTCCTGACGGCGGTCGCCGGTATCATCCTCGGCATGGGCATGCCGACGACGCCGGCCTACATCGTGCAGGTCGCGTTGCTGGTGCCGGCACTGGTGAAGCTCGGGATCGTGCTCGAGGCGGCGCACATGTTCACCTTCTACTTCGCGATCCTGTCGGCGATCACCCCGCCGGTGGCGCTGGCGGTGTACGCCGCCAACGGCCTGTCGAACGCCGGGCTTTGGGACACTGGCCTGGCCGCGCTCAAGCTCGGCGCCACCGGCTACATCGTGCCGTTCATGTTCGTGTTCGGCCCGTCGCTGCTGATGATCGGCGAGCCGGTGACGATCGTGACGACCGCCATGTCGGCGGTCATCGGCGTGGTCTGCCTGTCGGCGGGGCTGGCGGGCTATCTGCTGGCGCCGCTGCCGTTCTGGCAGCGCATCCCGCTGCTGGCGGCGGCGATCGTGCTGATCAAGCCGGGGCTGTACACCGACGCCATCGGCATCGGGATCCTGGTCGCGGTCGTCGCCCTGAACCTGCTGCTGAAGAGCCGGACCGCCGACGACGCGGTCTAGCGAGGATGACGGACCGGGCCCCGCACCCGGCGGTCCACTCCGGAGAAGACCGCGGCGTGGCCATGGTCCAGGTCGCCGGCGTGGCTGTGGCTGGCGTTGCAGGTCGACCCCGACCTGGATTCAGTGATACCCGGCGACGTCCTCCAGGCGAACCTTGCCCCGGAAAACATGGTAGTTGTAGAGGGTGTAGCCGAGGATGATCGGGATCATCACCACGACGCCGACCAGCGCGAAACTCAGCGAGGCCGGGCCCGCCGCCGCTTCCCATATGTCGTAGCGCCCGGGCACCAGATTGGGGAACAGGCTGACGGCCAGCCCGGCGTAGCCGGTCATGAACAGCGCGAAACTGCCATAGAACGGCAGGCTCTCGGCGCCTCTTCGCAGCCCCACGAAGATCACGACGCACAGCGCCGCCGCGGCCACGGGGACCGGCGCCAGCGCGGCGATGTTCGGCCAGGCGAACCACCGGCCGGCCACGTCCGGCGACAGGATCGGCATCCACACGCTGACGATCGCCATGGCGACCGCGACCACCACCACCAGCCGGGTCGCCACGCCGCGCGCCCAGGCCTGCAGGTCGCCCTCGGTCTTCTTGACGATCCAGGTCGCCCCCAGCAGGCCGTAGCCGGCCAG
>CAYNFA010000620.1:0-3077 GCA_964396345.1 uncultured Thalassobaculum sp. | reverse complement strand
CTGGGTCGAGTGGGTCACCAGCAGGATCGTGGTGCCGTCCTCCTTGAGCTGACGGATCTTGTCGAAGCATTTGAGCTGGAACGACGCGTCACCGACGGCCAGGGCCTCGTCGATGATCAGCAGTTCAGGCTCGACCGCGATGGCGACCGAGAAGGCGAGCCGAAGGAACATGCCGGACGAGTAGTGCTTCACCGGCTGGTCGATGAAGGCGCCCAGTTCCGAGAACGCCAGGATGTCGTCGATCCGCTCGTCCACCCTGGGTCTCGGGATACCGATCACGGCAGCGTACAGGTAGACGTTCTCGCGGCCGGTGTACTCAGGGTTCAAGCCGGCGCCGAGCTCCAGGAGCGCGCTGACCGTGCCTTTGACCGATACCGTTCCACTGGTCGGGGTCAGGGTGGAGGCAATGATCTGCAGCAGGGTCGACTTGCCGGAGCCATTGTGCCCGAGGATGCCGACCATCTCGCCGCGCCGGACATCGAGGCTGACATCGGCAAGCGCGGTGAAGCTGCGCAGTGGCCGGGCCATCCGCGGGGCAACCAGCCCGAGCATCTGGCCGATCGGCGACCGCCAGACCGGGTAGCTCTTGGTCAACCCCCGGCACGACACCACGACGCTGTCGTCGTCGGCGGCGGCTGCGGGCAGGGCGGGCTGAACGGCCAGACTCATCCAGGACCTCGGGGTGGGGCGGCGAGGGACGTTAGTCGTTCCGGCGAATGCCCTCAAGGCCGGGGGATCGCGCTCAAGGGGTTGCCTCGGCTTCCTGTAGACGATATTCCCGCATGGATGGGGAACGACATGTCGAACGACGTCCAGGACGCCGCGCGCATCCGGACCCGGGCGCGGACCCTGAGCCGGGCCGGTTGGCTGGTCGAGGCCGTCGGCGTGCTGCGGGACGCAGCCGACGGCGCGCACCGAGATGACGCCGGGATCCGCTTCGACCTCGCGCAGGCTCTGCTGGCGGCCGGCCGGATCGAGGAGGCCGAGGCGGTGCGGTTGCCCGGAGCCCAGGCGTGATCGTCCTCGGCATCCACATGGGCCACGACGCGGCGGTCGCGGTGATTGTCGACGGGGTGGTGCGCAGCCTGATCGAGAAGGAGCGCCACGCGCGGGTGAAGCACGCCGCCATCGCGACCATCGCCGACATCGATCTGGCGCTGGCCGATGCCGGTGTCGGGCTGGACGCGGTCGACGCGGTCGCCGTGACCACCACGCAGAACTGGCCGTTCCTGTTCACCGAGCCCGCCTTGTTCCGGTTCGAGTACGCCCCCGACCTTGAGGGCACGCTGGCAGCCCCGGCGGCGATGCGGGACCGCTGGACCGGGTTCACCGCCAGAATGGCCGGCGAGGCCGGGACGGGCCGGCGGCGACTGCAGGAATTCCGGCGGTTCCCCGACACCGCGCCGCTGTTCGACGCCGACACCGACCCCTCGGATCCCGGCGCCGAGGTTCTGTTCACCCAGCAGTTTCCGTTCACGCCGACTGGGTGGGATGCTGCCACCACGACCGAGGCCATCCTGACCGAGGCAGCCGCGCTGTACGGCGCGCGCGAGTGGCGCGGCCTGCTGGTCGGGGCGTTCCACGCACCGATCCGGTGCACGATCCGCGGGCGAACGCTGCCGGGCTCGGTGATCCCGCATCATCTGGCGCACGCCGCCACCGCGTTCTATCAGTCCGACGCCGAGCGGGCGGCAATCGTCACCTTCGACGGGGGCTTCCGGTCCGGGCGGTACGGTCATGCCGGTGGTCTGTACGCGGTGGGTGAGGGCGACCGGGTCTATCCGGTGTGGCTCAACCACTCCCACGCCGGCAATCTCTACCGCCGGGTGGCCGACGCCTGCGGGCTTTCCGGAATGGGCGGGCCCGGCAAGCTGATGGGCTTGGCACCCTACGGTGAGGCGCGCTTCCACGACGATTCGTTCGTCGGCACCTTCGCCGAGGTCGACGCCCGTCATCCCGAGGACCGGACGCGGATCGTGGACCTGCTCTACGAAACCGCCTGGCCCTATGTGCGGAACGCCGTCGCCCAGGCGCCGGGCGAGGTGCCGGCCGTCCCGCTGCCCGACCCGCTGTCGCCGTTCGCCCGCGATCTCGCGGCCTCGGTTCAGGCCACCTTCGAAAGGCAGGCGCTCGGGCTGGCGGAGATGGTGGTCCGGCTCGGCGAAATTCTCGGGTTTTCCGCCACCACCCTGTGCCTGTCCGGCGGCTGCGCGCTGAACTGCCCGTCGAACAGCCGGATCTGGCGCGAGACCCCGTTCCGGCGGGTCTTCGTGCCGCCCAGCTGCGACGATTCCGGCCTCGCCATCGGCGCCGCGTTCTATGTCGCCCACACCCTGCTCGGCGATCCCCGCGCCCCGCAGGGCGCCGATACCGGCGCGCTCGCCTATCTCGGCCGCCGGGTGCCGGACGCCGAGGTGCGCCGGGCGCTGGCCGCCGTCGAGGACGATCTGCTGGTCGAGACGGCGATCGACGCCCCGGCCATGGCCGCCGCCGACATCGCCGGCGGCCGGATCGTCGGCTGGGTCGAGGGCCGCTCCGAGATCGGACCGCGCGCGCTCGGCCACCGCTCGGTGGTGGCCGACCCGCGTCACGGCGCCAACCTGGAGCGTGTCAACGACCTGAAGAGTCGTGAGCGCTGGCGTCCGCTGGCGCCGGCGGTGCTGGTCGAACGCCAGGATCACTGGTTCGAGGGCGGTCCGCCGTCGAGCCCGCACATGCTGTTCACCGCCCGGGTGCTTAACGACCGACTGCCGGCCATCACCCACGTCGACGGCTCGGCGCGGGTGCAGACGGTGGATGCGAGTTGCGGCGGCTTCCGGCGGCTGGTCGAGGCGTTCGAGGTCGAGACCGGCGTGCCGGTGGTGATGAACACTTCGCTCAACGGGCGGGGCGAGCCGATCGTGGAGAGCCCCGACGACGCGCTCGCCCTGTTCCGGCGCGGCGGGCTCGACGCGCTCTATCTCGACGGCCGGCGCGTGACCCGTCGACAGGGATGATCGCCGCGCCTCTCCGGGTCTATGCTGGCGGCGACACACACGGCGGCAGGGGTATCGGCATGGCGCGGCGCATTCTTCTGC
>CAYNFA010000619.1:0-3084 GCA_964396345.1 uncultured Thalassobaculum sp. | reverse complement strand
GCCAGCGGGATCATGGCGAGGTCGTCGGCGGCGACGAACTCGCGGGCGACCGCGATGGTCGGCAGCAGGGTCACGCCGAGCCCACCGGCGACCATCTGCACCATCGTGGCGAGGCTGGTGCCGACGATATCCTCGCCGCGGCGGCGGTCGGCGAGGCTGCAGGCCGCCAGCGCGTGGCTGCGCAGGCAGTGGCCGTCCTCCAGCAGCAGCAGGTCGTCGCGCCGCAGGTCGCCGACGGCGATCCGGGCCTGGGAGGCCAGTGGGTGGTCGCGCCGGCAGGCCAGCACGAGCGGGTCGTCCAGCAGCGATTCCGAGGCCATGCCGTCGAGCGGGTAGGGCAGGGCGATCAGTCCGATGTCGGCGACGCCGCGCGCCAGGCGGTCCAGGACTTCCTCGGTCTGGCGCTCCTCCAGGCGCAGCTCGAGGTCGGGAAAGCGCCGCCGCAACTCCGGCAGGATGGTCGGCAGGACGTAGGGCAGGATGGTCGGGATCCCGGCCAGCCGCACCGGACCGGCCAGCGGGTCGGCGTGGCGTCGCGCCGCCACCGACAAATCCTCGGCCTCGCGCAGCACCGTGCGCGCCCGGCCCTCGATGGCGCGCGCCGCCGAGGTCGGCAGCACCCCGGTCGGGCCGCGCTCGAACAGGGTGACGCCGAGCAGGTCCTCCATCTGCTTGACCCCCGCCGACAGCGTCGGCTGGGTCACGTGGCAGGCTTCGGCCGCGCGCCCGAAATGCCCGGAATCGTAGGCGGTCACGAAGTAGCGCAGGTGCCGGAGCGTCGGGGTGTGAGCCATAGAGTGATCCTATGGTGCGGTGCGGGAAAATCAATTTTATCCGCTGGTCGCGCTCCCGTATCTCACCCCCAGAGATTGTCCCACCCCGTCAAGGAGACGTACCCATGCTGAAGGTCGGAGACCGCTTCCCCGCCTACGCCCTCAAGGCCGTCGACGCCCGCACCACCCCGGAGACCTTCCACGAGCTGAGCAACGGCTCGCTGGGCGGCAAGTGGGGCGTGTACGTGTTCTGGCCGAAGGACTTCACCTTCGTGTGCCCGACCGAGATCGTCGGCTTCGACAACCTGAACCGCGAGTTCGACGACCGCGACGCCCAGCTTATCGGCGTGTCGACCGACAGCGAGTTCGTCCACCTCGCCTGGCGGCAGAGCCGGTCCGATCTGGCGAAGGTCGCCTACCCGTGGCTGGCCGACATAAAGAAGGAGCTGTCGGTGGCCTGCGGCGTGCTGGACGATGCCGAGGGCGTCGCGCTCCGCGCCACCTTCATCGTCGATCCCGAGGGCATCATTCGCTACGCCGCGGTGAACGACCTGTCGGTCGGCCGCAGCCCGGACGAGGTGCTCCGCGTCCTCGACGCCCTGCAGACCGACGAGCTGTGCCCGTGCAACTGGAAGAAGGGTGACGAGACCCTGCAGGCCGCCTGAGGGCCAATCCCGTCGTCATCAAGTCAGTGATCGGCGCCCCTCCTCTCTTGTCGTCATCCCGGACGAACGCGCGCTAGCGCGGTCGATCCGGGACCCACGGAGCGACGTGCGACGGCGACCGCAAGCCGCAGAGCGGCGCGTGGGTCGCGGCTCCAGTCCGCCTCCGGCGGCTTGGTCCGGGATGACAAAGGTTGGGGGGCTGATCTCTCGAAAATTAAGGAGACAAGACCATGGCACTCGAAGCGCTCAAGGACGCCCTGCCGGCCTATGCCAAGGACCTTAAGCTGAACCTGTCGTCGCTGGAGCGCGAGACCGCGCTGACCCAGCAGCAGGCCTGGGGCACCTGGCTTGCCTCGGCGCTCGCCACCGGCGTTCCGGCGGTGATCGAGGCGGTCGCCGCCGAGGCCCGCCAGAAGCTGGAGCCGGCGGCGTACGATGCCGCCAAGACCGCCGCGGCCCTGATGGGCATGAACAACATCTACTACCGCTTCGTGCACCTGGCCTCGGCCGGCGACTACAAGACCATGCCGGCGCGGCTGCGCATGAACGCGATCGCCAACCCCGGCGTCGACAAGGCGGATTTCGAACTGTGGAGCATCGCGGTCTCGGCGATCAACGGCTGCGGCATGTGCATCGACAGCCACGAGAAAGTTCTTCGCGATCACGGCGTCGAGCCGGCGGCGATCCAGCTCGCGGTACGCATCGCCGCGGTCGTGCACGCCACCGCCCGCACCCTCGCCGGCGAGGCAATGGCCGAGAACGCCGCCTGACGGACCGGGGGCGCCCGATCCGCGTGATCGGGCGCCACCTTGGCTCAGATCAACCGCCCGGTACCACCCGGGCGATCGCCGCGTCCAGCAGCTCGACGCCGAGGTCGATCTCGGCGTCGGACACGGTCAACGACGGGGCGATCCGCATGGTGCCGCCGGAGCTTCCGGCGCGCACGATGTTGGCCGACAGCCCGAGCTCGAGGGCGACGTCGGTCACCGCGTCGGAGATCGCCGAGGCGGCCATGCCTTCGGTATCCGCGAACTCAAGGCCGAGCAGCAGCCCGCGGCCGCGGATGTCGCCGACGCACGGGTGGCGTTGCTGAAGTCCGCGCAGCCCGGCCTCCAGCCGCGCCCCCGACGTCTTGGCCTTGTCGGCCAGTCGGTCGCGCTGCACCACCTCCAGCACCTTCAGGCCGACGGCGGCCGGCAGCGGGTCGTTAACGTGGGTGGTGTAGAACAGGAAATCGCGCGCTTCGGCCTCGTCGGCGATCGCCGTCGAGGTCATCACCGCCGACAGCGGCAGGCCGGCGCCGAGCGTCTTGGACAGCGTTAGGATGTCGGGGACCACCCCGTCGCGCTCGAAGGCGAACATCTTGCCGGTGCGGCCGATGCCGGTCTGTGCCTCGTCGAGGATCAGCAGCATGCCGCGCGCCCGGCAATGCTGCTGAAGGGCGGTCAGATAGCCCGGCGGCAGGTCCAGGACGCCGCCGCTGCTCAGGATCGGCTCGGCGATGAACGCGGCGAGGTTGCCGGTGCACTGCCGGTCCAGCAGATCGAAGGAATCATCCAGCTCCTGGCGCCAGCCGACGCCCTGGAAGCGCGGCCGGTAGGCGTTGGGCGCCGGGATCCCGAAGGCGCCCGGCATCAGCGGGCCGA
>CAYNFA010000618.1:0-3087 GCA_964396345.1 uncultured Thalassobaculum sp. | reverse complement strand
GGCCGCGAACCACCGGTCGACGTCGACCGCCTGGATCATCCCGCCCTCGTCGTCGAGATAGACGTGGTGGGGCGACTGATCGGCCACCAGGCTGGTGACCGAGCGCTCCGGCGCGAACTTGCGGATCCCGAGGATACGCTCCACCGCCAGGCCCACGACGGCAGCACCGCTCTGCAGCACGATGGAGATCGGCAGATCCGGGTCCGGTCCATCCCCCGATCGGCGCATGACCACGAGCGGAATCGGCTCGTCGCGCAGCACCATGACGCCGATATAGTCCTCCGATTCTCCCTCGATCGCTTCGATCGCACCGATCTCGGCGACCCCGCGAACCCTGGAAAGCCGAATCCCAAAGCGGCGACCGCCCGACAGGAACAGCAGAACCGAAACCTTGTCGTCCTCGATGAGGCCTTCCGGCCGGCTCATCGAGCGGCCTCGCGACGGTCAACCCCGGCGCCGTCGAGCAGCCTGCGGATCGTGTCGATCAGCAGGTCACCGCCGGTCGCGTCGACGTCGCGGCTGACCGATCCCGACGGCTTGCCGATGACGGCGTCAGCCCCGACCAGCCGCGCCTCGACGGCCTTCGGCGACGCCGGGTGCGTCAGCGAGGACAGCACCACCACCTTGGCCGGCGACAGGATCCGCAAGCGTCGCAGGCACTCGATCCCGTCCATCACCGGCATTTCCATATCCAGCGTGACCACGTCCGGGTTGAGTTCCCGCGCCATGTCGACCCCTTCCCGGCCGTTCTCCGCCTCGCCGACGACTTCGAATCCGTCGGCGCGACGCAGGATCGTCTTGATGGTCATGCGGACCAGGCGGGAGTCATCGACAATCAGGATCTTCGGCATGCACGATCCACGATCCGTTGGGCTTTCTGTGGGCTTCCTGTGGGCTTCCTGGGGCGTCTCCCGAAGTCGGCGGCGCCTTTGTCATTTCTAATTCTAGCAGGCTTCCCTAGCATGGTGGCCGCGAATGCAGGAGAAAATGGCGATGCCGATACCGGCCTGGCACTTCGTCGACGACACGCTGCGAGACGGCCGGGCCGTGCCGCCCGACGGTCAGGCGCTGGTCCACGCCGACGACGTCGCGATCTGCGTCTCCGGGCTGCATGCATCGCCGCGGATTCTCGACGCGCTCAAATACGCGCCGGGCAACGTGATCTGCCGGGTGCTCTGCGACGACGTGGTCGGCCAGCAGGAGGACAAGCTCGTCTGCCGCAGCCGCGCCGTGGAATGGCGCCTGGACGGCGAGGAGGTGTTGCGAGAGTTCGCCCGCCAGGTCGCGCTGGACGTGGCCCCTCTCTGGGACATGCGGGCGGCCGTGCGCAGCTTCCTGGAAACCGGCAACGACACCCTGCGGGTCGCCGCTCGTGCCGACGCGCGAGAGGCATCCCGGGCCGCCTTCGCACGCGGCGATGTGGCGGCCGCCATCGCCGGCGAGGCCGCGCGGGCCGCTGCCGCCCGCACCCACCCGGCCCGGGCGACCGGGCTCGCCGCGGCCTGGGCCGCGACCAAGGCCAGCGCCGACGCGGGCAGTTGGGAGCGCTACAGCGCGCTGCTCGAAAGCATGGTCGACGCGGCAAGGCAGCAGGAAGGCGACGATCTCGACGACTGGTCGGGCTTCGACGAGGCGTTTGCCCTGGAGCAGGCGTAGGAGGAGGCGGCGGCGCGGGCGAACTCGCCCGCGCTGCCGCTCAACCGAAGAACCCGCAGCGGTGAAGCTGTTCATGAAACTGCCGCAGCACCTTGGCCTTCTCGGCCGGGTCGGGAATGTCGGCCACCATCTCGGTCTCGAAGTTCGGCCGCCGCAGGTGCTTGATGATGATCGCACGGGCCAGTGACGATGCCCGGCCGTTCGGCAGCGTTTCCGGCTGCACCATGCTGACCAGCATCCGGGCGCGGATGTGCAACGGGCGATCGGGATTGTCCAGCTTGTCGAGAATCTTGCCGTCGACGATGTAGGACGCCAACAGGTCGTCCAGTCGGGTCTTCAGCTTCTGCTTCTGCTCATCCGGCAGGTTCGACTGGTCGATGCGGTGAAAGATCGACGTCAACTTGCGCATCTTCATGTTCGGCGGAATCTTGTCCCGCACGATGTGGTTGATCGTCGGCGGCGTCACCAGGAGGCTCTCCAGGTGCTCGTCGATGTCCTCGCGCAGCAGGGTCTGCCCGAGCTCGCAGTCCAGCAGCGCCAGCAGGTAGCCGGTCTTGCGCGCCGGATCGGACAGCGATGGCAGCATGGACGCCGCCGCCTCCTTCAGGCCCTTCTGGCCGCCCTTGTTGATGATCATCGACTGCCTGGTGGTGACCGCTTCGGCCATCGGCGGCCCGCCGACCAGTTCGGTGTCGGGGATCAGTTTGTCGAGCAAGCCCATGAACACCTCCCGCTCCTCCTCCCGGTCGCCGCGGGACAGCGGGTTCAGACCCTCGAGCTGGCGCTTCACGCGGTCGAACAGGATCGCCCGGCTGTCCGGCAGCCGACCCTCGGCGATCAGCCGGCTCAGTTCGAAGATCACGAAGCGGGGATGCTCGGGATTCAGGTTTTCCGGCCGCTCCTCGTTAGGCGGCTCACCGCTGGCGAAACAGATCAGGGCGACCAGGGCGCTTGCGAGATCGCGATGGTGGCCGAGCAGTTCGCGCAGCACGTCGGCGTTGCACAGGGTGTCGGATATGAACACGTCGAGCACGCGATCGGATTCGTCGGTCTCGGACTCACCCGCCCATTGCAGCAGCATGGCCAGCTTGCCGAAATAGTTGCGGGTGTCGATGAGCTCGTTGGTGATCACGACCCGCATCAGATACTCGGCGTCCGCAGGGTCAGCCGCGGCGGTGACGCTTTCGAACACCGCCTGGAACCCGCCGTCGCGGAGCCGCGGCAGCTTGCGATTCACCGCAGATTTCGCCCTGGCATTCATGTCGCGGATGAAGTCGTAGATCAGGTCGCGCCGCTCGTTGGTGTCGTCACCCGTCTTCTTGGAGTGGATCGTCGCCACCTTGGCGGCCGCGGAGTTGATCAGCGTGCCCTCGTCGAGCAGGCGCTTCATCTCCTTGGCCGAATGCCTCAACTCGGTCGCAGTGATGTCGT
>CAYNFA010000617.1:0-3104 GCA_964396345.1 uncultured Thalassobaculum sp. | reverse complement strand
CACGCTGGTAAGCGACGATATCAGCTTCACTGCCGCCGGCGAGGCGCTGGTCACCGTCCTCGGCGACGGGGTGCTGGAGACGCGGCGGGTGACGGTGCCGGCCGGCGGCGCCGAGTTCACCCTGACCGCCGACGACAATTGGGGGGCCGCGGGCGCCTACGTGGCCGTCACCCTGCTGCGGCCCGGCAGCCCGACCGGGGCGGCGAGCGACGCGCCGCCTTCCCCCGGCCGGGCGATCGGGCTGGCGTGGCTGGAGTTCGACCGCAGCGAGCGGGTGCTCGGCGTCGCCATCCTGGCGCCGGCCGAGACCCGGCCGGAGCGACGGCTGAGCGTGCCGATCGCGGTCTCCGGCCTCGACGTCGGCGAGAAGGCGTGGCTGACGCTGGCCGCGGTCGACCGCGGCGTGCTGGCGCTCACCGACTTCCAGACGCCGCGCCCCGAGGACCGGTTCTTCGGCAAGCGCCGCCTGCCGATCGACGTCCGTGACCTGTACGGACGGCTGATCGACGGCGGGTACGACCGCATGGGCGCGGTGCGCGCCGGCGGCGACGCCATGGGCCGCAACAACAGCGGGCTCGAGGACAGCTACGAGACGGTGGCGCTGTTCTCCGGCCTGGTCGCGGTCGGCCCGGGCGGCCGGGTCGAGGTGCCGATCGACATCCCCGACTTCAACGGCGAGCTGCGGCTGATGGCGGTCGCGTTCTCCGACGACAAGGTCGGCCACGCCGACGCGCCGCTGCCGGTGCGACCGCCGGTGGTCGCCGAGCTGTCGCGGCCCCGCTTTCTGGCGCCGGGCGACACCGCCGAGATGACGCTGGAACTGCACAACCTGACCGGCGCCTCCGGCGATTACCGGATCGCGGTCACCGCCGAGGGACCGGCCACCGTGCGCGACGGCGGCGACCAGGTCGTCACGTTGCCGACCGGCGGCAAGGCCGAACGCTCGGTGCGCCTGGAGGCCACCGGCACCGGCACCGTGCGCGTGGCACTCTCGCTGACCGGTCCTGACGACACCGAGATCGAGCGACGGTTCTCGCTGTCGGTCCGGCCGGCCCAGACCGTGCAGTCGGAGCGCCGCACGGTCTGGCTGGCGCCCGGCAGCTTGCTGCGCCTCGACCCGGCGGTCGCCGCCGGCTTCCGGCCGGAATCCGTCACCACCGGCATCACCCTCGGCACCGCGCCGACCTTCGGCCTGCCGCATCTGCTCGCGGGTCTCTACCGCTACCCCTACGGCTGTCTCGAGCAGACCGTCAGCACCGCGCTGCCGCTGCTCTACCTCGACGACCTCGCCGCCTACGCGGCGCTGGAGGAGGACACCGCCGGGCTGCGCGAGCGGGTGCAGAAGTCGATCTGGCGGATCCTCGACATGCAGCGCACCGACGGCGCGTTCGCGCTCTGGGACGCCTATGGCGAGCCCGAGCCCTGGCTGTCGGCCTACGCGCTTGACTTTCTGACCCGCGCCCGCGCGCTCGGCTACACCGTCCCCGACGGCGCCTACGGGCTGGGCCTTGACTGGCTGCGGACCGCCCTGGTCGACGAGAGCGACTGGACGGTGCGCTCGATTGCCCGGCCCTACGCCCTGTACGTCCTGGCCAAGGCCGGGCGAACCGAGGTCGCCGGCGCCGCTCGCTACCTCGCCGACAACCGCGCGGACGACCTGAGCTACGGCGCCCGCGGCCATCTGGCGGCGTCGCTCGGCCTGCTCGGCGACACCGAGCGCGCCGGCCGGCTGCTGGCCGAAACCGACGCCCCGGCGCGCGGCTGGTGGCGCCACGACTACGGCACCGGCCTGCGCGACGCGGCGCTGCGGCTGACGGTGCTGGCGGAGGCCGGCGGTCACGACAAGGCGATCGGCAGTCTCGCCGACCGGGTCGCCGACATGGCCGGACGCCAGCGCTGGCTGAGCACTCAGGAGATGGGCTGGCTGGTGCTGGCGGCCCGGGCCATGATCGCCCGCCAGCAGGCGGTGACCGCCGAAGTCGACGGCCGCCTGGTCGGGCCGCAGACCCGCCCGATTGCGGTGCTGCCGTCGCGCGCCGAAGTCGCGCGCGGCTTCATCATCGCCAACCGCGGCGGCGAGACCCTGAGGGTCGCGGTCTCCACCTCCGGGGTGCCGGCGGAGGACCTGCCGCCGGCGGCCGACGGCTTCGCGATCGAGCGCACCACCCACGAACTCGATGGCACCCCGGTCGCCGCCAGCGCCCCGCTGATCCAAGGTCGGCGCTACATCGTGGTGCTGAAGGGCGCCAGCGACTACGCCGAAGCCCATCAGGGGCTGGTCGTCGACCTGCTGCCCGCCGGGCTGGAGATCGAGAACACCCGGCTCAAGGCCGGCGGCGATCTCGGCGACTTTGCGTGGCTGCCGGCGCTGACCGAGGCGCGGCACGTCGAGATGCGCGACGACCGTTTCATCGCCGCCTACGAGCTGTCGTCGGAGGCCGCCGGTTTCACCGCCGCCTACATCGTGCGGGCGGTGACCCGCGGCGACTTCGTGCGGCCGGCGCCTTACGTCGAGGACATGTATCAGCCGTTCCGGTTCGCCCGCGGGTCGGTCGAGCGGATGACGGTGGCGCTCCAGCCATGACACCGTTGCCGTGACCCCGCGCGCCGGAGTGCTGGCGGCCACCCTGGTGGCTATCGTCGCGGCGACCCTGGCGCCGTCGGCTTGGAGCCGGCTGGTGCGGCCGCTTGACCGGGCGATCGAGCCATCGCTCACCGTCGCCGACCGCGACGGCAGGGCGTTGCGGGTGTTCCTGTCGGCCGACGGGTCGTGGCGGCTGCCGGCGGATCCGGACCGCGTCGACCCGCTCTACCGCGCCATGCTGCTGACCGTGGAGGACAGGCGGTTCTACGGCCATCCAGGCGTCGATTCGCTGGCGGTCGGTCGGGCGGCGGCGCAGATGGTCGCCGCCGGGCGGGTGGTCTCGGGCGCGTCGACGCTGACCATGCAGACCGTCCGCCTGCTGCAGCCGCAGGCCCGCACGCTCGGCGCCAAGACCACCGAGGCGGCACGCGCGTTGATCCTGGAACGGCGGCTGGACAAGCGCGCTATCCTGGCGCTGTACCTGACGCTGGCTCCGTTCGGCGGCAACATCGAGGGGGTG
>CAYNFA010000616.1:0-3106 GCA_964396345.1 uncultured Thalassobaculum sp. | reverse complement strand
ACCGACTGGTAGCGGCCGAGCTCCTCGCGCACCCAGGCGCTGTCGGTCTCGCGCCAGCGCCGCTGCATGTTCGGCACCACGCCCTCGAAGGGCTTCGCGGTCTTGTAGGCCCGCAGCCCGTCCTCGAAGGTCATGGTGACCGGGTCGTCGCCGGTGCCCTGCAGGATCGCCTGGCGCGCCGCCTCCGGGAGGTCCTGCCACGGCGTCTCCATCGGCACGCCGAAATGCTTGGCCAGGCTGGACAGCGTCTGGACGTAGTATTTCGACGAACTCGCCGCCCAGGGGGCGACGGCGCCGGCGCGCAGCGACAGTGTCGGGTTTGGAATGACCAGTTCGGGGTCGAAGTACATCGTGGTACCGAGACCGTCGCAGGCCGGGCAGGCGCCGAACGGGTTGTTGAACGAGAACAGCCGGGGCTCGATCTCGTCGATCGTGAAGCCGGAGACCGGACAGGCGAACTTGGCCGAGAAGGTGTGGCGGTCACCGGAATCGGCGTCGTCAGCGAACAGCAGCCCGTCCGACAGCCCGAGCGCGGTCTCGATCGAATCGGCCAGCCGGGTCTGAATTCCGTCCCGCACCACCAGCCTGTCGACGACCACCTCGATGTCGTGCTTGCGCTTCTTGTCGAGCGCCGGGGCATCCTCGATCTCAAGAAGCTCGCCGTCGACTCGCACCCGCTGGAACCCGCGCTTGCGAAGGTCCGCCAACTCCTTTCGGAACTCGCCCTTCTTGCCGCGCGCGATCGGGGCCAGCAGGTAGAGGCGGGTACCCTCCGGCAGTTCGACGATGCGGTCGACCATCTGGCTGACCGTCTGGCTTTCGATCGGCAGTCCGGTCGCCGGCGAGTAGGGAATGCCGACCCGCGCGTACAGCAGGCGCAGGTAGTCGTAGATCTCGGTGACCGTTCCGACCGTCGATCGCGGGTTGCGCGAGGTCGTCTTCTGCTCGATCGAGATAGCCGGCGACAGCCCCTCGATCAGGTCGACGTCCGGCTTCTGCATCAACTCGAGAAACTGCCGGGCGTAGGCCGACAGGCTCTCGACGTAGCGGCGCTGCCCCTCGGCGTAGATCGTGTCGAACGCCAGCGAGGACTTGCCGGATCCGCTCAGCCCCGTCAGCACCGACAGCGAATTGCGCGGCAGGTCAACATCGACGTTCTTGAGATTGTGCTCCCGGGCGCCCCGCACTCGGATGACGCGGAGCTCGCTGTCGGAAGCGGGTAGGGGCGCCATTGCCGGCCTCGGTTCGGGAATCGGGATGTCGGTACGACTCCCGAATATAGGGTGCGACCCGCTGGTATTGCCACCGGCCATGTTGCACCGCCGTACCGGCTGTTGACAGCACGCTGGCGCGATCTGTGGATAACCCGTAGCGGAGCGTTGGCCGCCGCGCCGGGGCAATAGTTGCGAATGCGCAATGAACAGAAGGGCGAATCGACCCGCCGAAACTTCGATTGTCGTTTCTGACCCTTCGTGGTCGTTCTGCGGGTCGTTCCGGGCTTGGAAGCGGAAGGCCGATGTGGGATGGTCCGACGACGCGGCGCGCCCCGGCGCGCGCAGATCGGCGCGACCGGCGCCACGGCACCCAATCGACGAGAGTGAGACGATGGCGGGCAGCGTCAACAAGGTCATCCTGATCGGCAATCTCGGGCGCGACCCGGAAGTGCGGTCCACCCAGGATGGCACCAAGATCGTGAACTTCACCCTGGCCACTTCCGAGAACTGGCGGGACAAGTCGAGCGGCGAGCGCCGTGAGCGCACCGAGTGGCACCGGGTCGTTATCTTCAATGAGAACCTGGCCCGCATCGCCGAGCAGTATCTGCGCAAGGGCAGCTCCGTGTACGTCGAGGGCCAGCTTCAGACCCGCAAATGGACCGACCAGCAGGGCCAGGAGAAGTACACCACCGAAGTCGTCCTGCAGCGATTCCGAGGCGAGCTGACCCTGCTCGGCGGCCGCGGCGAGGGTGGCGGCGGTTCCGGCGGTGGTTCTGCCGGCGGTGGCGGCGACGACTACGGTCGCGGCGACGACTACGGCGGCGGCCCGTCGTCGAGTGGCGGCGCGCGCCCCGGAGCCGGCGGCGGTGGTGGTGGCCGCGCGCCGATGGGTGGTCCGTCGGACCTCGACGACGAGATCCCGTTCTAGCTCGATGAGCGATTCGTCGGCCTACCTCGACGCCAACCGGGTGCATTGGGATGAGTTGGTCGGTATCCATCTGAACTCGACCGGCCCGGACGGCTACAACGTCGATTCCCTGCGGCGCGGGCAACGGCCCCTGCACGTGATCGAGGAGAGCGAGCTCGGGTCGGTGGACGGACTCGATGTCCTGCACCTGCAATGCCATTTCGGCGTCGACAGTCTGACCCTGGCGCAGCGCGGCGCTCGCGTGACCGGCCTCGACTTCTCGCCGGCGGCGATCCGGACCGCCCGCGCCTTGGCGGCCGAACTCGGCTTGGATGCGCGGTTCGTGGAAGGCAGCGTTTATGACGCTCCAACGCTGATCGAGGGGCGGTTCGACCTAGTTTACGTGACCTGGGGCACGATCTGCTGGCTTCCCGACCTGCCGGCGTGGGCGCGGGTGGCAGCTCATTTCCTGAGGCCAGGCGGCCGCTTCTATTTCTGCGACGCGCACCCGGCCGCCCGGGTGTTCGACGACTCGCCGGCCGCGGCGGCGCTGCCGACCGGTACGTTGCGGGTCCACTACCCGTATTTCCATCGGACAGAGCCCACGGTCAGCACCGAGGCGACCGACTACGCGGACCCGACCGCCGACCTCCAACACAGGCGGACCTACGAGTGGGAGCACAGCGTCGCCGACATCGTGAACGCCGTGATCGGCTCTGGCCTGGGCCTGGAGTGGCTGAACGAGCACGACGCGATCGCCTGGAAGCTCCTGCCCATCCTGACACCGGGCGCCCACGGCCAGTACCGCTGGCCCGACGGCTTCGAGCCGCGCCTGCCGCTCAGCCTGTCGTTGTCGGCTCGGAAGGGCTGAACGCGTCGAAGCGCTTTTTCCACCGGCGTCTTCGGCGCCGCAACATTGCCGCACCGTCGCTGTTCTGCTAACTTTTCACGAATCGACGCTGCGCCCGATTCGGCGGCGCAATGC
>CAYNFA010000615.1:0-3114 GCA_964396345.1 uncultured Thalassobaculum sp. | reverse complement strand
TGACGACGGTCGCATTCTGCACTATGTTGCGGCCCGCGACGGTGGGTCGAGCCTGTGCCTCGGGCTGGACCGGCCGTCGCCCCGCGCGTCGACCGTCATCCTCAGGTCGCCGCGGCGGGCAGCCTTGCCACCCCGTCACCGTATGGAGCCGCCGATGGCGCCCGATACTCTTGGCCACACCGCCAACCGTGCGCTCAAGCGCGGCCGCATGTTCCTGAACACCCCCGGCCCGACCAACGTGCCGCCGCGCGTGCAGAGCGCCATGCACCGCGACACCATGGACCTCAACGACCCGGAGTTCCTGGACGCCGCCGTCGAGTGCTTCGAGGGCCTGAAGCGGGTGTTCCGGACCGACGGCGAGGTGTTCTCCTACATTTCCAACGGCCACGGCGCCTGGGAGGCGGCCCTGGTCAACATCCTGGCGCCGGGCGACCTGGCCCTGGTGCCAGAGACCGGGCATTTCTCGAACAGCTGGTCCGACATGGCCAGGGCGCTCGGGATCGAGGTCCGGACGGTTCCGGGCGACTGGCGCCGCGCCCACGACCCGGAGAAGATCGGCCAGGCGCTCGCCGACGACCGCGAGCACCGGATCAAGGCCGTGCTGCTGGTGCAGACCGACACCGCCACCGGCACCACCACCGATGTCAGGGCGGTTCGCGCCGCCATGAACCGGGCCGGCCATCCGGCGCTGCTGGTGGTCGACACCATCGCGTCGCTCGGAACCATCGATTTCCGGATGGACGAATGGGGCGTCGACGTCACCGTGTCGGCCTCGCAGAAGGGCCTGATGATGGTCCCCGGCATGGGCTTCGTGGCGGCCAACGACAAGGCGATCGCCGCCCATAAGGCGACGGCGCGCGAACGCCGCTACTGGGATTGGACGCCGCGCATGAGCGGGCACGGTTACCGCACGTTCTGCGGTACGGCGCCGCAGATCCACATCTTCGGGCTGCGCGAGGGTCTGGCCACGCTGTTCGAGGAGGGTCTCGAGCGGGTGTTCGAGCGCCACCGGGTGCTCGCCGAGGCGACCTGGAAGGCGGTCGACGTGTGGGCCGAAGCCGGAGCCGTCGAGATCAACGCGCTGGTCCCGGCGGAGCGGTCGCTCGGCGTGACCACGGTCATCACCGGCGAAGGCATCGACGCCAACCGGATCCGAGAGATCTGCCGAGACGAGATGATGGCCGGGATCGGCGGCGGACTCGGTGTGTTCGGAGGCCGGGCGTTTCGCATCGGCCACATGGGCGACATGAACGCCCCGATGCTCTACGCCTGCCTCGGCGCGGTCGAGGCGACACTGAGCTATCTCGACATCCCGCACACTCCCGGCGGCGTGACGGCGGCAGTCCGGCACGTCGCCGACTACAAGAAAACCCACGGCCCGACCACGTTCTGAGCACCGTGCCCGCGCCCGAAACCATCGGCCTCGCGCTCTGGGCCACCAACATGGCCCGGCCGCTCGACGGCCTGGACGCGTGGGTGGCGCGGGTGGAAGCGCGCATGGTAGAGGCCGCGGCGGCCGGCGCCAGACTGCTGGTCATGCCGGAGTACGCGGCCGAGCAGTGGCTGGCGTTCAAGCCCGCGGGCCTGACCACCGACCGCGAGATTCCGTGGCTGGCGGAACTGGCGCCGGAGGCGCTGGAGCGGTTGCGGCCGCTTCCCGCCCGGCACGGCGTCGGACTGCTGGCCGGCACCATGCCCTGGGCGGTCGACGGCGGTCAGCGCAACCGGGCCTGGCTGCTGCTGCCCGACGGCCGGGCGATCCACCAGGACAAGCTCTGCCTTACCCCCGACGAGCGGGATCCGGCGGCCTGGAACCTGACGCCGGGCGACAGCGTGCAGGTCGTCGAGTGGGACGGGTTGACCATCGTCGTGCTGGTCTGCCTGGACGTCGAGATGCCGGCGCTGTCGTCGCTGCTGGCCCCGCACCGCCCCGACCTCGTGCTGGTGCCGTCGATGACCGAGCGCCGGTCCGGCCACGCCCGGGTGTTCGGCTGCGCCAGGGCCAGGGCGATCGAACTGATGTGCGCGGTGGCGGTTACCGGCCTGGTCGGCAGCGCCCCCGGCAGCACCTGGAACCCCACCAACGTGTCCGGCAACGCCGTGTTCGTGCCGTGCGAGCCGTCGCTCGGATACACCGGTGTGCTGGCGGAAACCCCGGCGGTCGAGGGACACTGGGGCGAAGGCCCGTTCCTGGTCGTCCCGGACGTTCCGGTCGGCGCCATCCGCGCGCTGCGCGAGGTCGGCTCGGAGGTCTGGCCGGGCGGCTGGAACGCCGGCCACGTCCAGGTCCGCACCGGCTTGTCACTGTCCCGTGCCGGGCCGAACGGGCGCCGCACGGATCACCAACGGTCGGCAGGAAAGCCTGTCGACCCCGTTTAACGTCGAGCGTCGAAAATGATGGCCCCAGAGCCTCCCCGGCCGTCCGCCGAGACCGTTCCGCCGGGCTACCACCCGCAGATGGCGGAACTCGTCGGCTACTGGCGCCGCATCCACCCGCCCGAAGGCGGACTGCCGGGCCGGCAGCATTTCGATCCCGTGGACGTCCCGACCCTGCTGCCGCACATCTGGCTTCTGGACGTGCTCCGCGATCCCTGGCGGTTCCGCATCCGTCTGGTCGGAACGGCGATCGTCGAGTTCGCCGGCCGCGACACCACCGGACGCTGGTGCGATGAGGCGTTCCCAAATTTCGAGGCCAGTGAGGCTTACCGCCAGATAGTCACCTGCGCCGACCGGGGCGTGCCGGTGTTCGGCACCACCCGGCTGCTCGTCAAGAACGACCATCGCCTGTCCCAGCGCGTCCACCTGCCGCTGGCCAGCGATGGCCAACGCGCCGACCTGATCCTGTCGTTCACGCGCTACGTCAATTCGCCCGTCCCCTGACTGGATGACGGCGACCGAGAGGGCCAGCGCCAGGACCGCGTTCCGCCACCCGCCGCTCCTTCGGTGGCAACCGCGACCGGGGTGAAGACGGGCGCACGTCGCTTCGTGGGTCCCGTATCCGTCCCGCCAGAGGCGTTCCGGTCCGGGATGACGACGGAGAGAGAGGGGCGGCTCACTGACTTGATGACGGCATTGAGGGGAGCGGCCGATCACACATGGTGACGACATTGCGGG
>CAYNFA010000614.1:0-3115 GCA_964396345.1 uncultured Thalassobaculum sp. | reverse complement strand
GACGCTGCATTTTCGCACTTGCCCAACGGGGGCCGTCCATACATGACGGCAATGAAGGGGAAGGCGCGCTCGCGGACCTGACTTTATGGCGACCACGAGCGCACGCCTTCCCTCACCCTGTCGTCATCCCGGCCAAGCGCAGCGCGAGCCGGGACCCACCCGCCGCTCCGTCGGCGCCATCGTCGGCCGTCCCGAGTGACGCCCCGCGGGCGTGATCAAGCCGCCCGCACCCGGGCGACGAACTCGGTGACCTCGCGGCGCAGGTTGCCGGCGGAGCGCGACAACTCCTGGGCGCTCGACAGCACCTGGGTGGCGGCCGAGCCGCCCTCGGCGGAAGCCTGGCTGACCTGGACGATCGCGCCCGACACCTCGCCGGTGCCTGCCGAGGCCTGCTGGACGTTGCGGGCGATCTCCTGGGTCGCGGCACCCTGCTCCTCGACCGCCGAGGCGATCGAGGAGGCGATCTGCCGGCTCTCGCCGATCACCCTGGCAATGTCGCTTATGGCGCGCGCGGTGCGCTGGGTGACTTCCTGGACCTCGCCGATCTGGGCGGTGATGCTCTCGGTGGCTCGTGCCGTCTGGGTCGCCAGGTTCTTCACCTCGGAGGCCACGACGGCGAAGCCCTTGCCGGCTTCGCCCGCTCGGGCGGCTTCGATCGTGGCGTTCAGCGCCAGCAGGTTGGTCTGGGCGGCGATGCTCTGGATCAGTTCAACCACCTCGCCAATCTTCTGGGTGGTCGCCACCAGCCCCTCGGCGGTCGCCTGGGTGCGCTCGGCGTCCTCCACGGCGCGCGCCGAGATGGTCGAGGACTGGCCGACCTGCTGGCCGATCTCGCGCACCGACGCCGCCAGCTCCTCGCAGGCGGTTGCCACGGTCTCGACGTTGGCGCTGGCCTGGGTAGCTGCCGCCGCCACCGTGCCGGCCTGGGCGTTGGTCTCCTCCAAGGTCACGTTCAGGGTCTGCGCCGCTGCCTCCAACTCGGTGGAAGCGGCGGATACCAGATCCACGATCGTGCCGACGCTCTGCTCGAACTGGTCGGCAAGCTCGTTCATTGAGCGGCGCTTATCGGCCTCGGCGCGCTTCTCGGTCTCGGCGGCCTCGCGCTCGATCTCCCGGCTGCGGGTCATGTTATCCTTGAAGACCTGCATGGTGTCGGCGATCGCGCCGATCTCGTCGCGCCGGCCAACGCCGTAGACATCGACCGCGAGGTTGCCGCCGGCCAGCTCCTTCAGGGCCACGACCACCCGACGGATGGGCTCGAGGATGCCGTAACGCGCGATCACGAACCCAAGCATAGACCCAAGGACCAGCCCGGCCGCCGACACCGCGATCAGCAGGGTGCTGATGCGGTGGAACGTCGCGTCGGCCTCGGCCGCGAGCTTGTGAGTCGCCGCCTCGGCGAGCGCGACGTACTCGGCGACGGCGCCGTTCAGGCGCTCGGCCTCGTCCTGGTTGGCGCGCACCGCCTGGACGACCCGGCGCTGCGCTTCGCTGATTTCCACCGACGATCCGGCGGTCCCGGCGATCGCGAGCAGCCCCTCGAGCCCGCGCCGGTACGCCGCGAACTCGATGTCGGCTCGGTCCAGGATCGCAAGGCGAAGCACCTCGTCGGCCGTGGTCAACGATCGGGTCTTCGCCAGGCTGGTCTCGAGCTGCGCCTTCTGCTCGCCGACCACACGCCGCATGCTCGCCAGCTGTTCGGCGGTCGGCTCGGCGGCGAGGCGGTACTCCGAGCGGTTCAGGGTGGTGACGAGCTGGGTGAGCCGCAGCCCCTGCGCCGCCTCCTCGCTCGCGTGTTCCAGCTTGAGGGCGATCTCGTCCATGGTCCGCAGCGACGACACCCCGACACCGGCGACCGTCAGGATGGCGACGGCGAGAACCGAGATGATGGACGCGATCTTGACCGCGATCGACAGGTTTCCAAGTTGCATGGCTGCACACTCCCCCTTTGTCGCTCGATCCTCCTGGCCGGAGCTTAGGCGAGCGCTCCCGATCCCCCAGCTTTGCCAGTTTGTGGCTGATTCATGAAAAATGAGTGAACATTGATTTGGTTTATTCTTGAATCGTTTTAAAATGTGCCTCTGGTTTTCTTGGCGGACACACCGATCTCTCGACCACGAGCAGTGCTTGCCGCCGGCAATTGCCGCTCCATTTTCTCTAGTGGCCGCCATCCACACCAGGGATCCCGCATGACCGGTCTCGCCCGCGCGTTCGCGCTGCTCTACGCCCTGCTGGCGGCGACGCCGGCCGCCGCCGGAAGCGCCACCGAAAAGGCGGCGTGGGAGGCACTCGGGCAACCGGGCACGGTGGCGATCATGCGCCACGCCTACGCGCCGGGGGTCGGCGATCCGGCCAGCTTCGATTTGCGCGACTGCGCGACCCAGCGCGACCTGGACGATCGCGGCCGGGCCCAGGCACGGGCGGTCGGCGACGCGTTCCGGGCCGCCGGGGTGACGGTCGGCCGGGTGCTGACCAGCCGCTGGTGCCGCGCCCGTCACACCGCCGAGGAAATGAGCCTGGCCCCGATCGAGGAGTTCCAGGCGCTCGACTCGTTCTTCGCCGACCGCGACCGTTCCGCTGCGCAGACCGCCGACGTGCGCCGGCGACTGGCCGACGCCGATCCGGGCGAACGCCTGCTGCTGGTCACTCACCAGGTCAACATTTCGGCGCTGGCCAGCCGCGGCACCCGATCGGGCGAGGTGCTGGTGATCCGCGTCACACCCGAGGGGACGGTCACCACGCTCGGGTCGATCGCCATCCCGGTACCGTGACCCGCGGCGCCGTGGCGGCCCCGCTGGGTGTGGCCCAGGAACTCGGGCACTTTTGCCGATGGCGGCGTGCCCTGCCTCGGGCCTAGCCTTGGATCCAGGAAACGGCGACCAGGACGGGAAGCGGGTGATGGGCAAGGGCGCGAAACTGAGAGACCGGATCGCCAAGCGCGGGCTGCTGCAGGTGATGGCGGCGCACAGCCCGCTGTCGGCGCGGCTGGCGGCCGAGGCCGGCTTCGACGGTATCTGGGCGAGCGGATTCGAGCTCTCGGCCCTGCATGGCCTCCCCGACGTCAGCCTGGTCTCGATGACCCAGCACCTGGAGACCATGCGGGCGATGGCCGAGG
>CAYNFA010000613.1:0-3116 GCA_964396345.1 uncultured Thalassobaculum sp. | reverse complement strand
CGGAGACGACGTTCTCGTCGTCCTCCAGGGGACCGACCTCGATGCCCTGAACCACACCGGTTTCGAAACCGCCTGGATGGTCGACGAGGCCGGCGCGGTGGTCGAGACCCGGGATCTGACGGCTCCGGCCGCACTCGCCGGCCCGACCTTCCTGTTCCGCTCGAGCGCCGGTCCGGTACAGGCGATGCAGGTAGACGGTGGCGCCGAGGCGCAGTTCGGGCCGGTGACCGGGCTCGACACCGTCTGGCAGCTTGCCGGCAAGGGCGACGTCAACGGCGACGGCGAGGACGACTATCTCTGGCGCAACTCGGAGACCGGCGACATCGCCGCGTGGTCGGTGGACGCGGCCGACTCGATCGAACTCGGCAACATCCACGCCATTGAGACCCGCTACAGCTTGGCGGCGTTCGAAGACTTCAACGGCGACGGCACCGACGACTACCTCTGGCGCGACGTCGATAACGGCAACATCGCCGTGTGGACGGCTTCCGGGCTCGACGCCATCGGCAAGGGCGACCTCCTCGGCATCGACAGCGCCTGGGACATCGCGGCGGTCGACCAGTTCGGGACCGGCGGCACGGACATCCTCTGGCGCAACGACGAGACCGGCGACATCGCGATCTGGGAGATGAACGGCACGTCGGAGCCGACCCGCGGCACCGTGCACGGCATCTCGACCGACTGGCAGCTGGAAACCACCGCCGATTTCGACGGCGACGGCGACAGCGACCTGCTCTGGCGCAACCAGAACGACGGTTCGCTGGCGGTGTGGGCGTCCGATGGCGGCGGCGAGGTCACCCGCGGCAACGTCCTCGGGCTCGGCAGCGAGTGGACCGTGGCCGCCGTCGCCGACTTCGGCGGCGACGGCAAGGACGACCTGCTGCTGCGTAACGAGAACGACGGGCTGGTTGCGGTCTGGCAGATGGACGGCACCGGCGAGCCGGTCCGCGGCACCACCTTCGGGGTGTCGTCGGAGTGGAGCATCGAGGCGGTCGAGGATTTCGACGGTGACGGCAAGGCCGACATCCTGTGGCGCAACGAGCAGGGCGGCGTCATGTCGGTCTGGGAGATGAACGGCGAGAGCGCCGAGCAGCGCTACGATTTCGGCTTCGACGGCAGCCTCGAGATCCTGCAGATCCGCGAGTTGTCCTCGGATGGCGGCATGGGCATCCTGGCGCAGGCCCCGACCGGCGACATTGGCGTGTTCATGTTCAACGACGGTGAGGCGCCGACCTTCAGCCACGTCGGCAACCTTCCGACCGATTGGGAGCTGCTCTAGGCTGCCCCCACCCGGGGCCGACCCGGAAGGGGGAAGCCATTGCCCGACGCGCCCGCGCCGATCCTGATCAACGGGCGTTTCCTGGCGCAGCGTCCGACCGGCGTGCAGCGCGCGGCGGCCGAACTGGTCCGGGCCCTGGACCGGACCGGCGACGCGCCGCGCTTCACGGTGATGACGCCGCCGGACGCCGACCCTGCCCGGCTCGCCCTCGGGGCGATCGGTATCCGCCGGATCGGAAGCCGCACCGGCTATCTTTGGGAGCAGTGGGATTTGGCGCGTGCCGCCCGCGGCCACATCCTCGTCAACCTCGGCAACGTGGCGCCGCTGCTGCACCCGCGCAACGCGATCCTGATCCACGACGCCTCGGTCTTCGACCGCCCGGAGGGCTATGGCTGGCGCTTCGGCGCCGCCATGCGCTGGATGCTGCCCACGCTGGCCCACCGGGCGGCGGCGCTGTTCACGGTGTCGCGCTTCTCGGCGGAACGCCTGGCGGTGCACGGCGTCGGCGTCCGGCTCGACTACACGATCCTGCCGAGCGGCGCCGACCACGTCGGCCGGGTCGTCGCCGACACCGCCGCGGCGGCACGCCACGGTCTGACCGCCGGCCGATATATCCTGTTCGTCGGCTCGCCGCATCCCAACAAGAACCTTGTGGGGGCGCTGGCGGCGATCGAGCGCGTCACCGACCCGACGCTCCGCCTGGCGGTGGTGGGCGCCTCCGACCCGCGGGTGTTCGCGGCCGCCCAGCCCTCGGCCGGCACTTCGGGCGGACGGGCGGTGTACCTGGGCGCGGTCGACGACGCCACGCTCGCGGGGCTTTATGGCAATGCCCTCGCCCTGCTGTTTCCCTCCTACTACGAGGGATCCGGGCTGCCGCCGCTCGAGGCGATGGCGCTCGGATGCCCCGTGATCGCCAGCAACCGGGCGTCGGTGCCGGAGGTCTGCGGCGACGCCGCCTGGCTGGTGGAGCCGGACGACAGCGCCGGCATGGCCGCCGCCATCGACCGGCTCGCCGGCGACGCCACGCTGCGCGCCGACCTGGTCGGGCGGGGCCGCGCCCGCGCCGCCAACTTCACCTGGGCGGAGGCGGCGCGGCGTCTGCTGGCGACCCTCGATCGCGCCGGCCCGCCCGCCAACCGCGCCAGCGGTTGACGAACTGCCCGGCGTAGTAGCGGGCCCGCCCCCGCCGCCCCATCACCGCGTAGGCAAGCAGCGCGACCAGCGGCTTCAGGAGGTGCGGCGCCACCTCCAGGGGCGAATAGCCGTTGATCCCCATGACGTAGCCGACGCCGCGCGCGTAGGAGGCGCCCTTGGCGAGCACCGCCGCGCTGTCGGTCTCGAACTTGTTCGGGTGCCCGTAGACGATCGCCGGGCGGTAGACGATCCGGCAGCCGGCGGCGAGGCCGCGCAGCAGCAGGTCCTGGCCCTCGCCGGCCCCCCACGGCCCCCGGGTTCCGACCCCGATGGTTTCGCGGAAGCCACCGACCCGGTCGAGGAAGCGGCGCCGGAACACCAGCGTCGCCTCGGCGCCGACGCGCCAGACGTTGCGCCGGGTGGCGGTCAACGGCTGGTCCGGCCACCGCCCCATCGACGGTGCGCCACTCTCATCGACGCACCGTCCGCCGAACACGTCGACCCCCGGCTCCGCCACCAGCGCCCTGCGGATGGCGTCGAGCTGGCCCTCGGTCGCCCAGCCATCGTCATCGGGAAACCATACGGCCTCGCGGCCCACGTGGCGGAGGCCGACGTTGCGGGCGTGCGAGGCGCCGCGCACCTGGGCCCGGATGCGGACGGGGTCAAGGTCGGCCGCCGCCGCCAACACGGCGACCAGCCGGTC
>CAYNFA010000612.1:0-3122 GCA_964396345.1 uncultured Thalassobaculum sp. | reverse complement strand
GGGGGGGGGGCGGGGGGGGGGGGGGGGGGGGCCGGGTGGGGGGGGGGCTAGTCGGGGTGGGCCGGACCGCCGCGGATCGCGCCGGCCAGCAGATCGCGCAACGACCCGCCGGCGACGCTGCCGGCGTCGATGTCAAGCGCCCGGGTCTGAATGTCGAGGTCACCGAGGGCGTCGTCCAGACCGATGACGGTCATCAGGTTGCCGTTCAACGTCGCTTTTACGGCGAAGGCGTCGCGCAGCCTGCGCTTGTCGGCATCCGACAGGTTCATGCGGCTGCCCTCATTTGTGTGGATCGCAAAGTCGCAGGCAGCGGTTGAGAAATCCTTAAGCGCCGACCAGCGGCGGACGACGCGCCGCTTGACCTGTTCATAGGCCTGCGAACACCATCGAGCCCGAGACGGCGGATCGGTGGAAAGCGGCATGGGTGATCGGGTGGCCGGCCGGCTGGGCGGGGTCGATGTCGGCGGGACCTTCACCGACCTGGTCTGCCTGGATCCCGAGGCAGCCGGCGGCATCCGACTCTCCAAGGTGCCCACCACCACCCCGAACCAGGCCGACGGCGTGCTGGCGGCGCTGGCCGCCGCCGGCGTCGAAGCCGGCCGGGTCGAGCAGATCGTCCACGGCACCACCGCCACCACCAACGCCCTGCTGGAGCGCAAGCTGGCGCGCACCGGCCTGATCACCACAAGCGGCTTCCGCGACATCCTCGAGCTCGGGCGCCGGACCCGGCCGACCTCCTACGGCCTGACCGGGTCGTTCGAGCCGCTGATCCCGCGCGAATTGCGCCTCGAGGTCGCCGAGCGGGTCGACGCCGACGGCTCGGTGCTGGTGCCGCTCGACGAGGCCGGGGTGCTGGCCGCCGCCGCGGCGTTGCGCGGGGCGGGCTGCGAGGCGGTGGTCGTGCATTTCCTGCACAGCTACGCCAACCCGGCCCACGAACGGCGCGCCGCCCAGCTGATCCGCGACGCCTGGCCTGAAGCCAGCGTCACCGCCGGTTCCGAGATCCTGTCGGAATTCCGCGAGTACGAGCGCGGCACCACTGCCGCCGTCAACGCCGCCGTGCAGCCGGTGCTGCGCCGCTACCTGCGCCGCCTCGCCGATGGGCTGGCGGAGCGCGGCTACGCCCACGAGCTGCTGGTGATGCAGGGCAACGGCGGCACCGTCGCCGCCGGCCTGGCCGCCGAGCGCGCCGTCAACACCGTGATGTCGGGACCGGCCTCGGGCGTGATCGCCGCCGCCTACACCGCCGTCGCCGCCGGGTTCCCGAACGCCATCACCTACGACATGGGCGGCACCAGCACCGATGTCGGGCTGATCCTCGACGGCCTGCCGCGCATCCACGCCGAGCTCGACCTCGAATACGGCATGCCGATCCACGTGCCGATGGTCGACGTGCACACGATCGGCGCCGGCGGCGGGTCGATCGCCCGGGTCGACGAGGCCGGCCTGCTGCGCGTCGGTCCGCAGAGCGCCGGCGCCGACCCCGGGCCGATCTGCTACGGCCGGGGCGGCACCGAGCCGACCATCACCGACGCCAATTTGGTGCTCGGGCGGCTCGACCCCAACCGGCTGCTGGCGGTCGACCGGCCGGTCACGGTCGAGCATGTCGCGGCGATCATCCAGGCGCGGATCGGCGACCCGCTCGGGCTCGACGCCGAGCGGGCGGCGGCCGCCATCCTGCGGATCGCCAACGATAGGATGGCCGGCGCCGTCCGCATGGTGTCGCTGGCGCGCGGCCACGACCCGCGCGACTTCGCGCTGTTCGGCTTTGGCGGCGCCGGGCCGCTGCACGCCACCGCGCTCGCCCGGGAACTGGCGATCCCGCTTGTGGTGATCCCGGCCCGGCCCGGCATCACCAACGCCATCGGCTGCGTGGTCGCCGACCTGCGCCACGACTACGTGAATACCCTGAACGCGCCGCTGAGCGCCCTCGACATCGCCGACGTGCACCGGATCTTCCGCGAGCAGGAGGCGGCCGGGCGCGCCACCATCGCCGGCGAGGCGGTCGAGGTCGAGCGCGTCGAGGCGCGACGCTCGGTCGACATGCAGTTCCTCGGGCAGAGCCACATCCTCTCGGTCGCGCTGGAGAACGGCGAGCCGAGCCTGGAGGCGCTGGAGACCCGGTTCGCAGCCGCCTACTGGGAGCGGTTCGCGGTCGAGCTGCCGGAGATCCGGCCGGTGCTGGTGAACCTGCACACCGCCGTGCTCGGCAAACGCCGGCCGGTGCCGCTGGCCGCGCTCGCCGGCTCCGACAAGCGGGCGGCCACGGTCGACGGCGCGATCGTCGGCCGCCGGGCGGTGTGGTTCGAAGTCGGCGGCCGGGTCGACACCCCGGTCTACCGCCGTGACCGCCTGCCGGAGGGCGCGGCGTTCGCCGGCCCGGCGATCGTCGCGCAGTTCGACGCCACCACGGTGATCGAGCCCGGCCAGTCGGCGCGGCTCGACCGCGACGGCAATCTGGTGATCGCCGTGCCGCCGGAGGGAGAAGCGCGATGACGGCCGCCGGAGCCGCATGTGGGTCCCGGGTCGCGCTGCGCTCGCCCGGGATGACGACGCGAGGGGGGAGGACCGACCGCCTCTCCCCCTCTCTGTCGTCATCCCGGGCGGCGCCCCGACCCCGTCGGGGTGCCGATCCGGGACCCACGGCGCGACCGGCGCCCGCCGCCGCACCCGGAACCGCGCCATGACCGTCGCCCTCGACCCGGTCACCCTGGCGGTCATCCAGAACGGCCTGCAGCAGGTCTGCAACGAGATGGACGTGGCGTTCTCGCGCGCCGCCTTCTCGCCGGTGATCAGCGAGACCTACGACCGCTCGGACGGCATCTACCACCGCGACGGCGGCGCGCTGATCGCCCAGGGCGAGGATGGGCTGCCGGTGTTCGTCGGCACCATGCAGGACTGCACCGCCGCGGTCATCGCGCGCGCCCGCGCCGTGGTGCCGGGCGACGTCTACATCGTCAACGACCCGTACCTGGGCGGCACCCACCTGATGGACGTCAAGTTCGTCAAGCCGTTCTTCTACCGGGGCGAGCTGTTCTGCTGGCTGGCCAACACCGGGCATTGGCCGGACATCGGCGGCGCCGTGCCCGTCGTGATCGCCGCCAGCGCCACCGAGAGCGAGC
>CAYNFA010000611.1:0-3122 GCA_964396345.1 uncultured Thalassobaculum sp. | reverse complement strand
CGAGGATATCGTCGATCTCGTCACGGACCATCTCGACCCGCTCGTCGAGGCTGAACAGCGGCCCCTTCCCGGCGTTGCGGGCGACCGCCACCACTAGGCGATCGACAGTCTTGCTGGAGCGTCGAATGATATCAATGTGCCCCTTGGTGATCGGGTCGAAGGTTCCGGGGTAGACCCCGACCCGCCCACTTTCTGCCACCTCACTGGTCATTCCGTGCCCCCCTGATCGGGCTCCTGGTTCGGCCCGGTCTGCGTTGCCCCATCGTCGGGCGCCCCGGAGTCGGGACCTCCCTCGACGGCCTCGCCGGTGTCATCGTCTCCGTTGTCGCCGTTCTCCCCGACCAGCGACACCGACACTACCTTCTCCTCGTCGCCGACCCGGAACAGCACAACCCCTTGGGTCTTGCGCGCCGCCACCCGGATGTCGTCGACCGGGCAGCGTATGACCTGCCCCTTGTCGGTCACCAGCATGATCTGGTCGCTCGGCGTGACCGGGAAGGCGGTCACCACCGGCCCGTTCTTCCGGGTGACTTCCATGGAGGCGATACCCTGGCCGCCCCGTCCGGTTACCCGATACTCATGGGCAGAGGTCCGCTTGCCGTAACCCTTCTCGGTCACCGACAGCACGAACTCCTCGGCGGCACCGAGGATCGCGAACCGGGCCTCGTTGAGCATGGTGTCCGGGGACGAGGCATCCTCGTCGCCCTCGCCGCTGCCGCGCCGGATCCAGGCGGCCTGACGCAGGTAGACATCGCGCTCGCTCTGTTCGCCGCCCTCGACGTCCATGTAGTCGACGTGCCGTAGGATCGACATCGAGACGACGGCGTCGTCCGTCGCCAGCCTGATGCCGCGAACCCCGAGTGAGTCGCGGCCGCGGAACAGCCGCACGTCGGCGACCTGGAAGCGGATCGCCTTGCCCTGCCGGGTGGCGAGCAGCACATCGTCGCCCTCGTTGCACGGCATCACGGCGATCAACTGGTCACCGTCGTCGAGCTTCATCGCCCGCTTGCCCGCCCGGTTGATGTTCGTGAAGTCGCTGAGCGCGTTGCGCCGCACGGTCCCGGCGGCGGTCGCGAACATCACGTGCAGGGCTTCCCAGCTGGCTTCGTCCGCCGGCATCGGCATGACGGTCTGGATCCACTCGCCCTCTTCCAGCGGCAGCAGGTTGACCATCGGCCGCCCCCGCGACTGCGGCGTGCCTTCCGGCAGACGATAGGTCTTCAGCTGGAAGACCTGGCCGCGCGAGGTGAAGAACAGGATCGGCGCGTGGCTGTTGGCGACGAACAGGCGATTGACCCAGTCTTCCTCGCGGGTCGCCATGCCGGCGCGGCCCTTGCCACCGCGCTTCTGTGACCGGTAGGTCGTCAACGGCACGCGCTTGATGTAGCCGGAGTGGCTGACGGTGACGACCATGTCCTCGCGGGCGATCAGGTCTTCAATGTCGTGCTCGAACTCGTTCTCCTGGATCTCCGTGCGTCGCGCGTCGGCCCAGGCCTCGCGGGTCTGCACAAGTTCCTCGCGCAGCACCTCCATGAGGCGCGGGCGGGAGGTGAGTATCTCCAGGTAGCCGCGGATCCGGCCGGCGATATCCTCGGCCTCCTCGATCAGCTTCGAGCGCTCCATCCCGGTCAGGCGCTGGAGTCGGAGATCGAGGATCGCACGGGCCTGGGCGTCGGAGAGACGGTAGGTCCCCTCCTCCGTCACCCGGTGCCCCGGATCGTCGATGATGGCGATGAACTCGGCGACATCCTCGGCGTTCCAGGCCGTCTCGCACAGCCGCCGCCGCGCCTCGGCAGCATCGGGCGACGAGCGGATCAGCGCGATCACCGCGTCGAGGTTGTTGATGGCGACCATCAACCCGGCCAGCACATGGGCGCGTTCGCGCGCCTTGCGCAGCAGGTGGCGGGTGCGGCGGGTGATCACCTCCTCGCGGAACTCCACGAAGGCGACGATGACCTCGCGCAGGTTCATCTGCAGCGGCCGGCCGCGGTTCAGCGCCAGCATGTTGACGCCGAAACTGGTCTGCAGCGGCGTGTAGCGGTACAACTGGTTCAGCACCACCTCGCCGATGGCGTCGCGCTTCAACTCGACCACCACCCGCACGCCGTCGCGGTCGCTCTCGTCGCGTAGGTCGGAGATGCCGTCGACGATCTTGTCGCGGACGACCTCGGCGATCCGCTCGATCATCCGGGCCTTGTTGACCTGGTAGGGGATCTCGCTGACCACGATCGCGAAGCGGTCCTTGCGGATTTCCTCGATGACCGCGCGGCCGCGCATGACCACCGATCCACGCCCGGTGTGATAGGCCTCGCGAATCCCGGAGCGGCCGAGGATCAGGCCGCCGGTCGGGAAATCCGGGCCCGGCACATGCGCCATCAGTTCGTCGATGGTGATGCCCGGGTTCTCGAGCATCGCCAGGCAGGCGTCCACCACCTCGCCCAGATTGTGCGGCGGGATGTTGGTGGCCATGCCGACGGCGATGCCGCCAGCGCCGTTGACCAGAAGGTTCGGGTATTCCGCCGGCAGGACCGAGGGTTCCTCGGTGGTCTCATCGTAGTTCGCGACGAAGTCGACGGTCTCCTTGTCGATGTCGCGGAGCAGACCCTCGGCGGCCTTCGCCAACCGGGCCTCGGTGTACCGCATGGCGGCCGGCGGATCGCCGTCCATCGACCCGAAATTGCCCTGGCCGTCGACCAGGGGCAGCCGCATCGAGAAGTCCTGCGCCATGCGAACCATGGCGTCGTAGATCGCGCTGTCGCCGTGCGGGTGGTACTGGCCCATCACGTCGCCGACGATGCGCGCCGACTTGCGGTACGGCCGGGTCCAGTCGTAGCCGCCGACCTTCATCGCGTACAGGATGCGGCGGTGGACCGGCTTCAGGCCATCGCGGACGTCGGGCAACGCCCGGGCCACGATCACGCTCATGGCGTAATCGAGGTACGAGCGCCGCATCTCGTCTTCGATGGAGACAGGGGCGATGTCGTGATGATCAGGCGTTATGTCGGACAACGATGGGTACCGGAGCAGGTTGTGTCGAGCGGCCGGGCATGGCATTGCGCCGCCGAATCGGGCGCAGCGTCGATTCGTGAAAAGTTAGCAGAACCGCGACGGTGCGGCAATGT
>CAYNFA010000610.1:0-3122 GCA_964396345.1 uncultured Thalassobaculum sp. | reverse complement strand
CGGTCACGCCCGACGGCAGCCTCCCCCCGCCGCTCCGTCGGCGGATCCATCGGCGCGCCGCCGACGCGTCGTGGGCCCCGGATAGCCGCGGCTTCCGGGGTGACGGCAAAGGGGAAGAGGGCCGGCCCAGACTGTCAACCATGTGACCGGTTCGTACCCGCGAGCCTTCCCCCACCCTGTCGTCATCCCGGCCAAGCGCAGCGCGAGCCGGGACCCACCCGCCGCTCCGTCGGCGCAACAATGGCGAGCCGCCGTCTCCGGATTGTCAACCATGTGACTGGTCCGAACCTCCGCAGGATACCCCGCCGCCACCAACTTCGCGATGGCTTGCCGAGCCGCACGCGCTAAGATCGACTTGGCCGCGCCTCCGCCGTTTTGCTCTGGCGGCACCGCTTCCGCGTCACGCACTCACCACGCCGGGACACCAGCGCCATGACCGCACACCAGGAGGACTCCATCGGCCACGTCGGCGAGGAGCGCATCCGCAAGCTGAACGCCTCCGGCATGCCGGCGGTCACCCCCGCCACCTCCCGCGATCGCGGCGTCGGGCCGCACCGGCGGCTGGTGCTGCGCGGCGCCACCATCATCGACGGCACCGGCGCGCCGCCGATCAGCCCGGTCGACATCGTGGTCGAGGACGGCCGGATCACCGCCATCGAGAAGGTCGGCCTGCCGCGCAAGCTGTCGCCGGACGCCCGCCGCCCGGCCGCCGGCGACCACGAGATCGACTGCCGCGGCAAGTACGTCACCCCGGGCTTCGTCGACTGCCACGCCCATATCGGCGTCCCCTATCACTCGCTGTCGGGGCCGATGGCTCCGGCTGACTACGTCTACAAGCTGTGGCTGGCGCACGGCGTCACCACGGTGCGCGAGATGGGCTGCTTCAACGGCCTCGGCTGGACCCTCGACCAGAAGGCGAAGTCGGCGGCCAACGAGATCGCCGCCCCGCGCATCCTCGCCTACCCGTATTTTCCGGCCGTCAACGACATGCTGAAGACCATCCACACCCCGGCCCAGGCGCGCGAGTGGCTGCAGGCCGCCAAGGCGCGCGGGGCGGACGGCGTGAAGTTCTTCGGCGCCCCGCCGGCGATCATGCAGGCGGCACTCGACGAGTGCCGCAGCCTCGGCCTGCGCTCGGGCTGCCACCACGCCCAGCAGGCGGTGACCCGCATGAGCACGCTGACCAGCGCGCGCTGGGGCCTGACCAGCCAGGAGCACTACTACGGCCTGGCGGAATCGCTGTTCGAGAGCCGGGTGATCCAGGACTACACGCCGGACTACGACTACGGCGACGAGTACTTCCGGTTCTCGTTCGCCGGCCAGACCTTCCGTCAGGCCGCCGCCCCCGGCAGCGCCAAGTGGAACGCCGTCATGGACGAGTTCCTGGAACTCGGCTTCAGCTTCGTGCCGACCTTCACGATCTACGACGCCAACCGCGACCTGATGCGCACCCGCCGGGCCGACTGGCACCGCGACTACACCTGGGCCGGGCTGTGGAACTTCTACCAGCCCGACGGCGGCGGCCACGGCAGCTACTGGCACCGCTGGTCGACCACCAACGAGGTCGAGTGGAAGCACAACTACCGGCTCTGGATGCAGTTCATCAACGAGTTCAAGAACCGCGGCGGCCGGGTCGCCACCGGCTCGGATTCCGGGTTCATCTTCCAGACCTTCGGCTTCGGCTTCATCCGCGAGCTGGAGCTTCTGCAGGAGGCCGGGTTCACCCCGCTCGAGGTGCTGCGCGCCGCCACCATCCAGGGCGCCGAGCTGCTGGACCTGGAGGACGAGGTCGGCAGCATCGAGGTCGGCAAAGCCGCCGACCTGCTGGTCCACGACCAGAACCCGCTCGCCGACTTCAAGCTGCTGTACGCCACCGGCGCCATGCGGCTGAACCAGGAGACCAACACCGTCGAGTGGCCGCGGGCGCTGCGCTACACCATCCGCAACGGCGTGGTCTACGACGTCGAGGAGCTGCTGGCCGATATCCGCGCCATGGTGGCGGAGAGCCGGGCCGCCTCGCCCGAGCTGCCGGTACCCTGAGCCGGCGGATGGCGGGCAGCGAGTTCCACATCCTCTGCGGCTTCCTCGGCAGCGGCAAGACCACGCTGCTGCTCGATTTCCTGGCAACGCCGGAGGGGGCCGACACCGCGGTGCTGGTCAACGATGTCGGGGCGATCGACGTCGACGGCGTGGTGGTCGCCGGCTCGGCGACCGGGGCGCCGGTCACCATGCTGGCGAACGGCTGCGTGTGCTGCTCGGTCGGCAGCGAGCTGGTCGGCACCGTCGACGGCCTGGTCTGGGACCGCGCCGAAGCCGGCCTGCCGCCGTTCCGCCGGATGATCCTGGAGTGCAGCGGGCTGTCGCGTCCGGGACCGATCGTGCGGTCACTCTCCGACCTCGGCGCCCACGACTTCCGGGTGCGGGTGCTCAGCACCTTCGACGCCGGCCAGGGCGCCGACCACGCCGCGCATTTCGAGGAGGCCGCCGCCCAGCTCGCCGCAGCCCAGTCGGTGGTGCTGACCCGGCTCGACCTGCCGGGCGCCGCCTCGCCGGAGGCCGGCACCGACGCCGCCCGCGCCCTCGCCCCGCTGGCCCAGGTGATCGCCGAGCCCGACCGCCGGGCGCGGGCGCTCGCCGCCTTCACCGGGCGCGGCGGCGCGGCGGCCGCCATCGCGGACGACCTCGCCGGCGGCGGCCTGCGCGCCATGCGACACCCGCGCATCGGGGTGTTCCTGGCGACCGTGCGGCCGGGCCAGGACTGGGACGCGGTGGCGCACTGGATCGAGGATCTGGCGGCGCGCTGCGGCGACCGGCTGCTGCGGGTGAAGGGGCTGGTGGAGGTCGCCGGCGTCGAGGGAACGGTGCTGATCCAGGGGGTCGGCACCATCTTCGCGCCACCGCTGCGGATGCCGCCCGGCACCGGCGGCACCCCCGGGGCCGTGGTGATCATCGCCCACGACCTCGCCCGCGCCGACCTCGCCGAAGCCTGCGCCCCGCACGGTGTAGCGGTGGTGGAGACGTAAGCGCGCGCCGCGTGGCCCCCGGATCGGCCCGCCCTGTGGGCGCTCCGTCCGGGGTGATGGGTGGACGGCCCCCTGACGGCATCAAGGGTGCCATGCTGG
>CAYNFA010000609.1:0-3125 GCA_964396345.1 uncultured Thalassobaculum sp. | reverse complement strand
TTGGACGGCGGCTTTCTCTCAATCTGACACCAAGCTGGACCAAACCCTCGCCAATTCTGGATTTTTCTTGACCGACCTGCAGGACCAAAAGTAGAACATTGGCTCATGTACCGTTTTTGTTCGCGCCCGTCCCGGCGCGGCCGGTCGGGAGGCGCGGATCATGCTCACCAGGAAACAGCACGAATTGCTGGCCTTCATTCAGAAGCGGATCGAGGAGACCGGCGTCTCGCCGTCCTTCGACGAGATGAAGGACGCGCTCGACCTCAAGTCCAAATCCGGCATTCACCGGCTCATCACCGCTCTCGAAGAGCGGGGGTTCATCCGCCGTCTAGCCCACCGGGCTCGCGCCCTTGAGGTGTTGCGGACCGCCGATCAGGTGGTGGCACGTGGCGTGCGGTCGGATCGGCCGGCGGCGCGCGGCTTTACCCCCAACGTGATCCCCGGCAATTTCCCGTTCCGGGGAGAGCCGCCGGTGGCGGCCCGCGGCCGGGAGAAGGACCGGAGAGTGTCGATCTTCCGATGTACGGCCGCATAGCCGCCGGCACCCCGATCGAGGCGCTGCGGGATCCATCGACCACGATCGCCGTCCCGGCCACCATGCTGACCGGCGGTGACCACTACGCTTTGGAGGTCTCGGGTGACTCGATGATCGACGCGGGGATTCTCGACGGCGATACCATCATCATTCGGCAGTGCGACACCGCCGAGAACGGATCGATCGTGGTGGCATTGGTGGACGACCAGGAAGCGACACTCAAGAGATTGCGCCGCAAGGGCCAGTCGATCGCCCTCGAACCGGCGAATCCATCTTTCGAGACCCGAATTTTCGGCCCCGACCGGGTAAAGGTCCAGGGCAAGCTGGTCGGACTGCTCCGTCAATACTGAACGAATCCGCCGAGTCGATCGCTCAGGCCAACTGCGGGCGACCGAACAGCTTGGAGAGATCGGCGAGCACCGCCTCGGGCTGCTTCTGACGCGACGCGTCGCGCACGCGGGCACGCTCGGCATACGCCTTCTCAATGGCGTTGCTGCGGATTTGCTTCCGGCTGGTGACGGAGATCTGTTGGAACATGGAATTCGCCAAGCGCTCCTTTCCGGCGTCGCTGCTCTTGGAAGCCTGCACAACAGCCACATAGGTTAGATTGCGTCGACCGACCACCTCCGACACCGCGTCGGCGAGAATCGAGAAGCATTTCTGGCGCAGTGAATCCTGCATTCCGACGTCCCCTTTCGCCCCGGCCGCGACTGCCACTCAGATTAACACATGTCTTTACATCAATTTTGAGCGAGTTTCCACGGCCTAGTCGACGGCGGTCCGGATCGATGACCCGGGGCGAATTACCCAAGGCCGATAACCCCGAGATGCGTTGACGGACTGCACCCGGATGGCGCCGTGAGAGAGCCAGATAGCGTGCGCGCCCTCGCGCCGAAGGTTGTCGCGGTCGATCACGATTGCGCCGCCGTCGCACCCCTCTCGCAGCCTTGCCGCCGTGACAACGATGTCGGAACGGGTGCAATCCTCAATGGCAGCCTCCGGCGTCGCCGCCAGAGCTAACACCCGGTCGCCGATCCGCACGACGCATCCAAGCCCGTCGCAGCCGAACTCGCCAGGACCATCGACCCGGGTGTCGAGCGCCAGGAAGCTGGTACCGGCATCACCGCCCCAGCGCCGACGCCAGGTGTCGTGCACGAAGCGGCTGCCGCCCTCTCGCGACACCGCCCAGCCCTCGCCCGGAACCCGGACCGCCGCCAGATCGCCATCGGCGGAAATCAAGGCATCAGGCAGACGACCCAGCGCTGGAAGGACCAACCCGACGCCCACCAGCCCGGCACCGAACCAGCGGATGCCGGTGCGCCAAACCGCCAGCCATAACCCACCGATCGCCAGGACGATCATCGAACCTATCCCGAGCGCCGGCACATCGACCGCCGTCAATGGCCCCGTTGAGGCCATTTCGGCGGACCAGAGAGTCGCATCGATACCCCACCCCATGACCCGCAGCGGCCATGCCTCCAGGCCGATCGGCATCGCCAGAAGACCGAGAACGCCTGCCGGCATCGTCAAGAACGCGGTAACAGGCACTGCCGCCAGGTTCGCCACCGCCCCCAGCACAGGAACCTGCTGGAAGTGGTGGGCCACGATCGGCGCCGTGGCCAGCGAGGCCACCAGTGAGGTCGCGGCCACACCGCCGACATACCCGACAGCGCGCCGCAGTGGACCGCCGCGCCGTTGCGGACGCACACGCCGCCGCGCAGAGATCACCTCCCAAACCGCGATCAGGGCTATGACTGCAGCGAACGACAGCTGGAAGCTCGGACCGATGAGGCTTTCCGGTGCCAGCAACAGCACCACGGCCGCCGCCCAAGCCACAAGGTACAGACTGAGAGTCTCGCGATCGAGCAGGACACCTGTAAGCACCACGGCCGTCATCAGGAACGCCCGCTGCGTGGGAACCGGCGCCCCGGCCAGGAGCAGGTACCCCAACGCCGACACCAGCGCGACCACGGCGGCCCACTTCTTGATCGGCCATCTGAGGGCAGCGGCAGGCCAAGCCGCCAACGCCACCCGCACCGTTACGAACACCGTACCGGCCACCAAGCTCATGTGGAGTCCGGAAATGGCCAGCAGGTGCGCCAGCCCGGTTTCGCGGAACACCAGGGCGGTGGCCTCGTCGATGCCGGCGCGGTCGCCGATCAGCATGGCAGCCGCGACAGCGCCCGACGGCCCTGGCAAAGCCTGTCGGATTAGGAGGGCGGCGCGATCCCGAACCCGATCGACCATCGCCCGCAAGCCAGCACCGGCCCCTGCCGGCGCGCGCTCCAGGACCTCGACTGGCCCGACGACGAATCCGATTGCCCCGATCCCCCGAAAGTAGGCGTCGCGCTGAAAGTCGAAGGCGCCTGGCGCCGCCGGCGGCGGGGGCGGGCCGAGACGGGCCCGCAAGCGGACCCGGTCGCCGATCGAAAGCGGGTTTTCGGCCTGCCGCTTGTTCGCCCCAGCGACGGTGACGCGGACACCCGAGGGTGCCCGTGTCAAACGCGCGACGTCGATGATCGACACTCCGGTCAGGGTCAGGCGCCAGTCGGTCGGGCGACGTTCGATCGCCGTCAGCCGGCCTTCGACG
>CAYNFA010000608.1:0-3125 GCA_964396345.1 uncultured Thalassobaculum sp. | reverse complement strand
GGCCCGCGGCCGCGCAGCACCCTGGACCGGCGGCCGTCAACTCCTTTACGCTCTCCCTCTCACAACTCCTTAACAACGGAGGGGCTCATGACCTGGGGACGTTCGATCGCACGCCGCCTGATGGTGGCCGCGGCGGCAGTGCCGCTGATTGCGGGGCTGGCGACCGCGACGCCGGCAGCGGCGGAGACCACGCTGCGCGTGGTGATGCACTCCGACCTGAAGATCGTCGATCCGATCTGGACGACGGCGTACATAACCCGCAACCACGGCTACATGATCTACGACACGCTTTTCGCCATGGACGAAAAGCTGAACGTGACTCCGCAGATGATCGACAGCTGGAAGGTCAGCGACGACAAGCTGACCTACACCTTCACCCTGCGCGACGGCCTGATGTGGCACGACGGCAAGCCGGTGACGGCCGAGGACTGCATCGCCTCCATCAAGCGGTGGGGCGCCAAGGACTCGATGGGCCAGAAGCTGCTGTCCTTCGTGACCGAAATGAAGGCGGCCGACGACAAGACCTTCACCATGAAGCTCAAATCCCCGTACGGCTTGGTGCTGCTGTCGCTCGCCAAGCCGAGCTCGAACGTTCCGTTCATGATGCCGAAGCGGATCGCTGAAACGCCGCCGGGTGACCAGATCTCCGAATACGTCGGCTCCGGCCCGTTCATGTTCAAGCAGGACGAGTGGAAGCCAGGCGACAAGACCGTCTACCTCAAGTTCAAGGACTACAAGCCGCGCAGCGAGCCGGCGAGTTGGGCCGCCGGCGGCAAGGTCGCCAAGGTCGACCGGGTCGAGTGGATCTCGATGCCGGACCACCAGACCGCGGTGAACGCCCTGGTCGCGGGCGAGATCGACATCCAGGAGGCGCCGCCGCACGACCTGCTGCCGATCCTGCAGGGATCGTCGGACGTGCTGCTGCACAACAACAACCCGCTCGGAAACCAGTACATGTTCCGCATGAACTGGTTGCACCCGCCGTTCAACAACCAGAAGGTCCGGCAGGCCGCGATCGCGGCACTCGCCCAGGAGCCTTTCCTGCAGGCGGTCATTGGCAATCCCGAGTACTACAAGGTCTGCGCGGCGATGTTCGTCTGCGACACGCCGTTCGCCTTCACCGAAGGCGGCGACAAGCTGCTGAAATCCGACTTCGAGAAGTCGAAAGCGCTGCTCAAGGAGGCCGGCTACGACGGCACCCCCGTCACGCTGATGCACTCCACCGACCTGCAGGTCCTGACCAACCTCGCTCCAGTGGCGGCGGACCTGCTGCGCAAGGGTGGCTTCACCGTCGACGTGCAGTCGATGGACTGGCAGACCCTGGTATCGCGCCGCTCGAAGAAGGAGGCCCCGGCCGAGGGCGGCTGGAACGCCTTCCTGACATCGTGGGTGGCAGCCGATATCCTCAACCCGATCTCGGCGGCCGGCTACAACACCGACTGCGAGAAGTCCTGGTTCGGCTGGCCCTGTGACGAGCCGATGGAGAAGCTGCGCAACGACTTCGCCACCGAGACTGACGAGGCGAAGCAGAAGAATCTGGCCAAGCAGATCCAGGTTCGCGCCATGGAGATCGGCACCCACGCCCATGTCGGTCAGTGGTACCAGCCGACCGCCCTGCGCTCGGACAAGGTCGAAGGCATGCTGAACGGCCCGGCCCCGTTCTTCTGGAACATCACCAAGAAGGGCGGCTGAACAGCCGACACGCGGAGCATAGGGACACGACGAGCAATGGCAGACGTCCGGGGGGAACACCGCGTATGACCGCCTTCATCGCGCGACGCCTGCTGGCCACCATCCCGGTTCTGGTGATGGTGGCGCTCTTCGTGTTCCTGATGCTGCGGCTCACGCCGGGCGACCCCGCCTCGATCATCGCCGGCGACAACGCCAGCCCGGCGCAGATCGATGACATTCGCGAGCGCCTCGGCCTGAACGCCCCGCTGCCGACCCAGCTTTGGATCTGGAGCGGCAAACTGCTGCAGGGCGACCTCGGCGAATCTTTCTTCTTCAAGAAGAAGGTCACCGAGCTGATCCAGCAGCGGATCGAGCCGACTCTGGCACTCGCCACCGCCACCATGATCATCACCCTGGTGGTTGCGATCCCGCTCGGGGTCCTGGCGGCGTACCGGCAGGGCGGCTGGCTCGACCGGATCGTCATGGGCTTCTCGGTAGCTGGTTTTTCGGTCCCGGTATTCGTGCTCGGCTATCTGCTGATCTACGTGTTCGCGGTCGAGCTGAAGTGGTTCCCGGTGCAGGGTTACCGGTCGTTCACCGACGGCTTCTGGCCGTTCCTGCACCGCCTGATCCTGCCAAGCCTTACCCTGAGCGTGATCTACATCGCGCTGATCGCCCGGATCACCCGGGCCAGCGTCATCGACATCCTCGGCGAGGACTACATCCGCACCGCCAAGGCCAAGGGCCTGACCAACCGGACCGTGCTGATCCGCCACGCGCTGCGCAACGCGGCGGTGCCGATCGTGACCATCGTGGGCATCGGCGTGGCCCTGCTGATCGGCGGCGTGGTGGTCACGGAGAGCGTCTACAATATCCCCGGCCTTGGCCGCCTGACCGTCGACGCCGTGCTGGGACGCGACTTTCCGACGATCCAGGCGGTGATCCTGGTGTTCTCGTTCGTCTACGTCCTGATCAATCTGCTGATCGACCTGTCGTACACGCTGCTCGACCCCCGCATCCGGTACTGAGAGCGATGGCCACTCCCGACCTCGTCGATTCCGCCGCCCAAGCCGCCGCGTCGGCCCAGCGCCCGAGCCTGTTCCGCACCCTCGCCCGCAACCCGAGCGTGACGTTCGGCACGGTGGTGCTGCTGGCGATGGTCATCCTGGGTCTGCTGGCGCCCCTGCTCGGCACCATCGACCCGGCGGGGATCAACCCCGTCTGGCGCAACAAGCTGCCCGGCACCGAACGCACCCTCACCCTGCCATCCGGCGAGGAGGTGGCGTTCGTCCACCGCATGGGCACCGATTCCCTGGGGCGCGACCTCTACAGCCGGGTCGTCTACGGCGCCCGGGTATCGCTGCTGGTGGGGGTCTCGGTGGCGGTGATTTCCATTTCGATCGGCCTGGTCATCGGACTGTTCTCCGGCTACGTGCGCTGGCTGGACGGGATCG